>JAJQHG010000125.1 GCA_021199865.1 Methanosphaera sp.
CACCTATATCTAAAACGTCTACTTCGTCGGAAGCGTCAGAGTTGTATAAGAGACAGCTAATATAATCCACATATAAAGTAGAACATTAGTAAGTTAATAAATTAAATCGATTAAACATGTGATTTTAATAGATAATTTTAATATGTAGAATTAATATCTTTCATATTAGAATTTAAGGGAGGAAAATATCTAATGAATGCTAAGAACTTAACAGTGTTTCTCTTAGCCATTTGCTATATCAACAACATCTATTATATCTGCAGAACCTATGAGTAATTCTACTGATATATTAGTTGAGAATTTAACTGTAACTAAGAATTCATCATATTACATATGACGTAGAAGGAAATCTCACAACAAACAGTGATTACTCATACCTAGAACTTAATGTAGAATTATATGATTATAATGATGTTTTAATACATAAACAAATAGCATGGAATATGAATGATATTGTTGGTGGTCAAAAAATGATGATGTCAGGATCATTAATGCCATCTGATGATAGTGCAAATGTAGCATATGCTAAAGTTTACGTAACTGATATTAGTGGAGACATTGATGATGCACTATGGGTTGATACAATAAACATGACAGCTTAAATACTCTTCTTCTTTTCTTTTTTTAAAAAAAAAATAATAATAATATTAACCTACAATAATACATATTTTATGAAGTTATATTAAAAATAAATCTATAAAAATAGTTATATGTGGAGTTTAGAATAATTATAGTACTACATCAACTTTATGATTACAGTTAGGACATGCACCCTTAGATGTTATATGGTTTTCAATTTGTCCACCACTACGCTTAATTAACATGTGTCTACAATTCTTACAGTAAGTATTAATCTTATGTGATGGCGGAATATTACCTGGATAGACATATTTAATCTTCTTATATGCTGCTAGATCACATGCCAATACTACCTTATCAGGATCTGTTGGATCTATATCCATCATTTTAAAGTTTGGATAGAATCTTGTGAAGTGTAGAGGTATCCTATCAGATATTTCTAGTAAGTAGTCTATTAATTTATTTATCTGGAATGTTTTATCATTATATCCTGGTATTAACAGGTTTGTTACCTCTGTGTGTACACCATGATTATAATAGTATTCTACTGAGTTAAGTACTGGTTCTAGGCTTGCACTACAAACATCACTATAAAAGTCTTCACTCATAGCCTTTATATCCACATTTACAGCATCAACATATTCTACTAGTTTTCTTAGGGTTATCTTAGAGCTATAACCATTTGTAACTACAACTGTTTTAATATCATGATCCCTAGCTATTTTTGCTGTGCTAATTATCCATTCTGGATGTATTGTTGGCTCATTATATGTCCAGGATATACTTGGCATATTATTCTTAATTGCATAGTCAACTATTTGTTCTGGAGTATACTTACGTGTAGGTACTAGTATACTATTATCAGGCTGTGCAATAGTATGATTCTGACAATTTAAACATTTAAGGTTACATCCAAGTGTTCCTATGGATAATGTATCAGTATTTGGTATGAAGTGATATAATGGCTTCTTTTCTATCGGATCTACTGCTATTGATGTAGTATATATAGTATTTTCTTCATCAAACACAGGGGTTTGTTGACATATACTTTCTTTATCTATATAACAGTGGTGTGGGCATATATGACATCGTATCATTTAATCCTTCCTTAAGTGTTCATAACCTCTTTGTTGTATACTATGTATTTTATTATTTTTATCTATTATTTTAATAGAATTATCACTAGTAACATATCCTATTATGTAGATGTCTGATAGTTTATCCATATGTTTATTATACTCTACTTCATCTAATATTAATAGTAATTCAAATTCTTCACCAAAATGTAATAAGTACTCATATAATGATTTATTATATGTATTAGCAACAACCTCAATATATGGATCATATGGTATTTTATCCTCATATATAACAAAACCAGTATTATCACTATTATGACTCTTAATATTGCCTAGCTCCCTAGCTAATCCATCAGTAATATCAGTCATTGTGTTAACTATTTTAGGATATCTTCGTAGTAATCTAGCTGTATCAATAGGTAGATCTGGCTCAAGTATACTACTAATAATATTATCACACTTATCTTGATCTAAATTATTATCAGGGTTATTAATTAAATCTAGAGCTGCAGCAGGACTTCCAAGATTACCAGTTATTGCTATAATGTTTCTCTCACAGATACCATTTTGTAGCTTAACATCCCTATTAACTTGTCCTGTAGATGTTGCTGATAATACAATCTCAGTATTCTCATTTATATCACCACCAATAAGGGATACATTATATTCTATGCACTTAGATAGTATTCCATCAACCATACTATCAAATGATTCTACATCCATCTGTGGTGGTAGAGCCATACTAATAATTATTGACTCAGGAGTAGCATTCATAGCTAATATATCACTAACATTTACTGTTACAATCTTCTGACCCATTTGATAATATGTCATACCCCTAGGAAAGTGTGTGTGCTCAATTAACATATCACTACTTAGAACTGTGTATATATCATTATTTACTTGTAGTGCAGCATCATCACGATAACTAGCAAATATTTCTGACTCAAGATTATCAAGCAGTTTATCACGCTTATCCATAATCCTATTAATTAGTTCTAGTTCTCCTAGTTGTGATATCATCATTTGAATCAATATAATTAAAAATAGTTAGTTTCTTTAAATAAAAATGTGTATGGAGATTAGGGTATTATTGTTCTATAAGTTATCTTGTACTCTTTCATCAATAATATCTACTATGTGATCATCTGCACCAATTGGTTTTGTGTATATAATTTCTCCATCAAACTCAACTGTTTCAACTTCCTCATCATGGTGATGATGGTGATGGTGTCCATGATCATGTTCATGATGATGTTCATGTTCATGACTTTCTGGGGCAGGACCACTTGTTATGTCACTAATATCTTCTAATTCAAGTCCAAGGATTGTTGGAATATCTCTTTTTGTATGCATTCCATCAGCTAAAAATACTGGTGTTACAACAATTTTATTTACACCTGTCTCTTTAAGCTTATTAAATGCTGTTGGTATGTTTGGTTCTGCTAGTTCCATGAATCCTACTTCTACATTAGTATCAGGATGTCTAGCACTAAACTTTTCTGCTAATGTATAAACTACTTCTTTATTATATGGTAGTCTACTTCCATGACCAATTAATAATACTCCTGTTTCATCCTTTGAGTTTGAACTTGTATCCATATGTTATTACACCTTCTTTTCCGTCTTCGGATATTTTTCTAAATACGACTTCTACTTCATCGCCAATTTTTAATTCGTTAACATCACAGTCAACAATTTGTGCAGTAATCTTTGCACCTTCATCTAATTCAATTATTCCAACTGCATATGGTGAATTCTTCTTAAAATCATCTGTAGCAGAACTTATAACAGAATATGAATAGATTTTTCCTGTTCCTTTAAATTGGAGGTCTTCTATGTTTCCATGACTTCTACAATTTGGACAAACAACTCTTTTAGGGAAGAATGTTTCTCCACATTCACTGCATTTTGTTCCAATTAAATTATATCTCTGATCGTTATGACGCCATCCTTTTATAAGGTCACTCATATAATAATCCTCCTATAGCAAATATAGATTTAATATATTTTTATTATTAATTATATATGTATTAATCTTCTATTTATTATTTTCAGAACATAGTTAATAATTATAATATATCTAGTATTAAAATATATTTATTACAAAATAGCTATTTTCACGCCGAATAGTAATACTTTAACTATTTTAAATACATATTAAAGAGAATTAAGATAATAATTTAGGATCAATTGTTACTAAATATAATAGTTTAAATCAATAAGAATTAATATAAAACTAATATGAACATTATTAAATAATCAAAAAACATAACTATAAACTGAAGGGACTAATATGGATAAAATAGTTAATTACTCTATAAAAGACATGTTATCTAATGAAGATATAGCAGTGTCAATAAGAATAACAACAATAGGTTATCCAGTAGATGAAAAACTAGAATACCATAATGCAGGAAAATGGTCTGAAGATATAAGTACAATAAGTAGAGTATATAATGATAGTAAAATACAAGATCAATGGTCAAACTTCCAGTCAAGACTACTAAAATTCCTGGATAATGGGAATATGAGAGTAATACTTGATATTATGGGAAAATCAGACGAATACTACTGTGATAAATATAGACTAAAAGTTATAGTAAACTCAATAGAAGTACTATAAACAATATAATTTAATAGATGATACTTAATAAGAGTTGATATTAAGTTATACCCTTTTTATTAACCATCCATTAATAACTAATTTTAATTACATTAATTCATACTATTTTACTACTAGAACAATCATAGAGTACACTAAAAACATGCTAATATCTATAATAATATAAATCTTGATCTTAACACTACTAGAATG
>JAJQHG010000062.1 GCA_021199865.1 Methanosphaera sp.
TAATAGGCTCTAATTTATGAGTTAATAATAATAACATTGATAATATGTTTATTAGGATAAAAAAAGCTATGCATGAGTATTTAATGTGAAAAATAGTATACATTATAATTAATTAATATTTAATATAGAAAAAAATCTTATTTAGATTAATACTCCCATATACGTGTTGATAAGTGTTATAGAACAGTATTAATCAATAAACATGTGATAAATTATATGATAATTATAAAAAAGTTTATGGATACATAGTCTTATTAGTAATATAATAGTAATAACATGTAATCTACAATATATCATTGATTATTTTCTACTTCTTAGGCTTTAGTTTTTCTAGGAGATTTGATAGTCTTGCATAATTAAATAGGTATAATTGGATATAGCCTGCTAGTTCTCCAAATTCTTCTTGTGCAAAGGCAGTTATTTTCTTGTTTGATGTTTTCTCATCTCTAAAGTAGATATGGCTTGTTATTCTATTTATCCATACATCCACAGGGTAAGCTTCATGTTTATTATAGCCATATAATAGTATGCAGTCGGCTACCTTTGGTCCTACTCCCTCTAGTTTTATGATTTCATCATATGCATCATTATATGATAATTTTTCTATTCTTTCATCAAAATTATCTGTTTGTAGTATCATGTCTGTTGAGTTTAGCATGTACTTACTTCTATAGCCTACCCCATACTGTTTTAGTTCATCCTCAGCTATTCTAATAAATTTCTCTGGACTAGGAAAGAGATATTGTGTTATACCATTATAGGATACTTTTTCCCCATAGTTTTGTCTTATTTGAGTGATTGTTTTTGTCCAACGCTTTATTGAATTGTTTGCTGAGCATATAGAGGATATTATTGATTCAAAGTTATACTGTGCCTTAAATAGTCGAAGACCCTTATTGAATTGGTATACTTGTTTTAGTCTAGTATCATTATCAAGATAGTCATATACTGTTTCTATATCATAGTCTAAGTCAAATATGTAGTATATACATGATAATAGTCTTTCTTCATCTATTCTTTCATCACAGTAATAATTTATCTCTAAGGGATCATTTAATTCCTCTTGGGATAGTTCTATTAATATCTTAGTATCATCAAGCACTATTACTTCATAGTATTTATTACCAATTTTTGTGTATGGTGGTTGACTAGTCTGTCCAGATGCTAGTGTTAGTGATAAATCAAAGTCTCCAGGATAATCTGAGTATTCAATTATTATGTTATCTTTATACATTACTATTACCTAATATAAATATTCTAAAAATAGTGGGTGTTAAAGGGGTTTATTCCTCTTTTGGGTAGTGTAGTTGTTTCTTATTTATCCATTGTATTTCATCAGGTTTTATTACCAGAACATCTACTGATCCACCTACTCCCTGTAAGTCTCCCATATCCATATTTATTCCATTAGAAAATTTTTTGATTTGACTAGTAATCTTTATTAGGAATACTGATAAATCTATTGCATCCTGTAGTGTTAGTAGTGACCATGGTATATTATATTCTACACCAGTTAACTGTTGTTGTACCTCCCTAATCTTATCAGGGTTATTCTGTGTTATGTTCCTAAATATGTCTGTGTTTAGTATGTTAGGATCATATCCTAGTATTAGTCTTGTTAGTACATCAGTCTGTCCTACCCATGTTGCACCATAGTCATTACTATCACGTTTAAGATCAACACTACCTGGTATTTTAGCCTCATATGTGTATCTATCACCACCAGGATTATAGCCACATATAAGTAAATCTATTGGTTCTACTGTAATATTTCCCTGTTCTACTGGTTTATTTGGGTACTGTACTGTATAGTTTATTATATTATCCTGTACATTTATTGATAATACACGTCCCTTTTTACTTGCTACATCATTCTTGAATTTATTTATTGTTTCATCAATCTGTAGCTTCCATGGAAATTTATTATATATGTATCTGTGAATATCTCTTGCTAACGCTTCAACAGACATTGACTCAACATTATTTGTCTCTTTATATTGCTGAATATACTTTGATACTGTGTGTAGCCTTCCCTGATCATTTATATATGTTGATAGTCCGGCTGCTCCAATAGCTACCTTACTATTTAATTCAAAGATTTTTACTGCATTATCTGTTAGTATTCTTACAATATGATTAGTATTTGTCTGTGATTGTCTACTATCACTTGCTAGGACAATTCCCTGGTCTGTTGTTATACTTATTAATAATGTCATGATATTAACTCGTCTATAGTCTTACCTCTATATTCTCAGATTTGAGGTATTCTTTAACATCTCTTAGGGGATACTCATTAAAGTGGAATATACTAGCAGCTAGTGCTGCATCAGCACAACCCTTCTTGAATGCATCGGCTATGTGTCCTGGGTTTCCAACTCCACCTGATGCTATCACTGGTATTGATACATTTTCACTTATTGTGCGTGTTAGGTCTAAGTCATAGCCAACTTTTGTTCCATCACGATCCATACTTGTAAGTAGTATTTCACCTGCACCTCTCTCTTCACATTCTATTGCCCATTTAACTGCATCTATTCCAGTAAATTCACGTCCACCATATATACTGCAGTCAAACCAGCAGTAACCATCACTTGTTTCTATGATGTAGTGATCATCTGATTCACTAGGATTATCTACATAGCGTCTCTTTGCATCTATTCCTATTACACATGCCTGGCTTCCTACATGTTCTGATGCCCTATTTATTAGTGTTGGATCCTTTATTGCGGCTGTATTTGTTGAGCATTTATCAGCACCTGCCTTTAGCATGTTAACATAGTCTTTTACTTCGCGTATTCCTCCACCTACACAGATGGGACAGTATACATTCTCTACTGTCTTTTTAATTACATCACTCATTGTGGATCTATGTTCATGTGAGGCTGTAATATCTAGGAATACTATTTCATCTGCACCCTGTTCATAGTATGATGTTGCAAGATCTACTGGGTTTCCTGCATATCTTATCTGTTTAAATTCTACTCCTTTCACTACTCGTCCTTCTGGTACTTGTAGATCACAGTCTAGACATGGTATTATTCTCTTTGATAACATTTAATCACTTAAATAGAAAGTATTTAATAAAAAATAATGGTGAATTGGTGATGATTATTGATTAATGGGAAGAATTAATCAATTATTCTACTAGTATCTTGTATAGTATTGCTTTTTGTGCATGTAACCTGTTTTCTGCTTCATCCCATATTGCTGATGCATCAGATGTCATAACATCATCTGTTATTTCCTGACCCCTGATTGCTGGTAGACAATGCATTACTATTGCATCCTTATTTGCCTTATCTAGTAATTCCTGGTTGATTTGATACTGTTTGAATACGCATTGGCGCTCCTCAAGTTCATCTTCATCACCCATACTTACCCATACATCAGTATATAATATATCAGCACCTTCAACTGCCTTATCCAGGTCATGCTCTACTGTGATGGTAGAATCTGTTTCTTTAGCTTCTTTTACTGCTAATTCATATATTTGCTTATCTGGCTCATATCCCTCTGGACATGCTACAGTCATATCCATGCCTACATAGGCACATGCTAGTAGTAGTGAGTTACATACATTGTTTCCATCACCAACAAATACTAGTTTAAGATCATCAAAGCTACCCTTATATTCTTTTATTGTTAATAGATCAGCAAATGCTTGGCATGGATGCTCCTTATCTGTTAGTCCACTAATTACTGGTACTGATGAATACTTAGCTAGTTGCTGGGCTGTTTCATGGCTCTTTGATCTTAGCATTATACAGTCAAGGAATCTTGAGAGTACACGTGCCGTGTCTGATATTGGTTCTCCTCTATTTAGTTGTAGATCTTTACTTGAAAGATAGAGTCCTGTTCCTCCAAGTTGATTTATTCCTACCTCAAAGGATACCCTTGTACGTGTAGATGATTTCTCAAAAATCATTCCTAGATACTTATCCTCTAAGGGTTTACCCCCTATTTTACCACTTTTTAAGTCCTCAGCTATGCTAAGTATTTCAAATACTTCATCCTTTGCATCAGCCATTGATAATAAATGTTTCATTCTAATTCTTCCCTAATTTAAGATAATAGTAATTCTAAGTTTTTATAAAAAAATAACTAATAATACTATTTAGTCTTTATTGATAATTAAAACTATCTAATAATTAATTAGATCCTCATTAAATTCAACTAGTTATAGTTACTATTTTTCTTATTATTCTATATCTTATCACTATATTCCCAGAAATATAATATAAGAAGTCCATATAATACTGTGAATAAATTTAATTCATTATTAATTATTAAAACTATTTTATAAGAATTATAAGAAAAAAATAATGATATCCAAGGCCCATATACTCTTTTTTAACTATTTACTTCTAATTTCTAGAATATACTTTT
>JAJQHG010000021.1 GCA_021199865.1 Methanosphaera sp.
AAATAGTGTTGTTTAGGGAAGGGAGGGTTATATTTTATTTCTTACTTTATGTAGTGTGTTTCCTACTTTTCTTAGGGGTCTAGTGTATTTCCATCTATTAGAGTTTATTATGGAGTATACGCTTCTTGTTAGGCTAAATTCTTCTGCTGTGTCTGATAGTAGTACTTGGTCAAATATTTTCTTATTTCTATATGAGAGGTGTTGCTTGAATTCGGGGTATCTATTAGTATCTATGAGTGTGTCCTGGAAGTCTTTCTTCATTGCCTTGAAGTATTGTTCTTTGTATTCATCCTTTATTTTATTGTATCTCATGTTTGCTAGGAAGATCTTCTTATTATATAGTGTACTCATATGTTCGTTGAAGGCATTATTTTCTTTGAAGACATCTATTATTAGGTTAAATATGTCTATTGAGTCTATGAATCTTGTATCTCCCTTTGTTGTTGATGATGTTGAGTACCATCTACGTGTGAATAGGAATTCTGGGTGGAAGTATATTCTTTTTGCACTAAAGAGTACTTTATAGAAAAATACGTTATCATCAAATATTAGTCCCTCTGGGAATGTGATGTTATTGTCTTCTATGAATTTTCTGTTATAAAGTTTACTCCAAGGGGTTACTGTTATTGTGAATACTAGGTCTTTTATATCATCATAACTAAATATATTATCCTTTACTCTGTGATGTAGTCTATTCATACTATAGTTTTCTGCTTCATAGTACTTGTCTTGTTCATAGTCATAGTTTATTGCCTTAAATAGTACGAAGTCTACATTCTTTTGGCATGCTAGTTTATATGTGTCTTCTAATGCATTTAGTTCTAGTATATCATCTGAGTCCATTAGGAATAGGTATTCTCCTGTAGCCTTCTTCATTCCATTATTTGTTGCAACAGCGTGTCCACCATTTTCTTGGTCAATAATTGTTATACGTTCATCGTTAGCTGCATATTCTTCTAGTATTTCTAGTGAACTATCAGTTGATCCATCATTTACACATATTATCTCTATGTCTTCTAGTGTCTGATTTACTATTGTATCTAGACATTCTCTTAGGAAGTCTTCTACATTATATACTGGTATTACTACTGATACTTTTACCATATTTTCACCAGCCAGTGCTTAATATTCTTTAATACTTTTATTGTTGCATTATTGAGTTTACTTAGTGGTGCTGTTGTTCTCCAGGATGTGGAGTTTTCCATTGAAGTCTTTAGTTGTGTAAGATTCATGTTCTTAGGCTTTATTGTAAGATTAGAATCAATTATATCATCACTTGTTAGTAGTTGACATAGCTGTGTATACTTGGTTAATACTCTATTATCTATGAATCGATTTGTTGTTATGCTTGTTTCAAACAGGTCATTCTTAACTACTTCAAGGTTGTATTTAAGTAGTACTGGTATGTCTGTGTTAATTAGTTCTAGGCGTAGGTATGCTAATTCATTCTCCAGAGTTTCAAACTCATAGTCACATTCATCCATGAATATTTCATGTATTATACTTATTAATTGCTTATCATCAAAGTTATGTTTAATAGATATATACTTTAATAGTTGATCCTTATATGCTTCTGATTGATCATATAACTGGTTTTCTTCTAGTAATTTAATTGTATTATGGTAATGTTTCATGAAGTCATACTTCTTCTGGTATGTGTCTACTTTACTATTTGATCCACCATTAGTAGTATAGTTATATCCATAGAGTGTTCTATCCACGGTGTATATCTTATCTATTCTTATTAGTATTTCTGATAGGAATACTGGGTCTTGTCCTCTTAGTAGGTCTGGAAATAGTATTTTATTATCTACTATGAAGCTTCTCTTAAAGATATTCTTATAGAATGCCCATGGTATTCCATATTCACTTGGAGATATAGTTTCTTGTTTACTAAAATAGGTATAGTTATTCTCTTTGTAGTTAAAGTTTCCAATACCTCTGCCATCTGGTCTTATTCGTTCTAGGTTTGAGCTAACCATGATGGCATTATTGGTGTGTCCATATTCATACATTACTTCTAGTGCATCTTTATCCATGTATATATCATCTGCATCAAGGAATGCTATGTATTCACCAGTAGCATTTTCTATACCAGTATCACGTGCACTTCCTGAACCTTTATTTTCCTGTGATATGATCTTGATGGACTGGTATTTATCCTTTAATTGCTCTAGTATTTCTAGTGAGTTATCTGTTGATCCATCATTCACACAGATTAACTCTATATCACTTAATGTCTGATTATATAGTGATCCAATACTATTTTCCAGGTATTTGGCTCCATTATATACAGGCATTATCACTGAAACTTTAACCATATTATCTCCAAAATAAACATATTAATAATAAATCTCTAAAAATTAGTTAATTATTATTTATATATATGTTTCTTAAGATTAATATAAATTTTTTTTAAATAAGTTTTACTATGAAAATACATATGAGCTTTAGATGTTTACTAAAAAATATTAGACGTTTACTAAAAAAAAAATTTAATACTATAAAATAAGTAAGGTATGGTGGTTAATATAAGATATTCTACTATTACTTTATTATTTTAAATGTAATTATACTCATTATAAAATTTATTATCCTGATATAGAAGAAGAATAAGGGGTTTATTCTTCAATCTCCTTCTTTACTAGGTCTATAGCTTCTTTTATGACTTGATCCATGTTCATGTATTTATACATTCCTAGTCTTCCTCCAAAGAGAAGATTATCCTCCTTGGATGCTAGTTGTCTATATTGTTCATATAACTTTGAGTTTTTATCATCATTTACTGGGTAGTATGCTTCATCATTCTTATGCCATTGTTGTGGATATTCACGTGTGATGATTGTTTTTGGTGAATTGCTGTCCTCAAAGTGTTTATGTTCTATTATACGAGTATATGGTATTTCTGCTTCTGTATAGTTTACTACAGCATTTCCCTGATAATTATCCATATCAATGGTTTCTGTTTCAAACTTTAATCCCCTATATTCTAGTTCTCCATAACAGTAGTCATAGTATTCATCAATCATACCAGTAAATAGGATTTTATCGGTCATATTATCCCATTTATCCTTATCATCAAAGTAGTTAGTGTTAAGTTCTACATCTATACCTTCTAGTAGCTTCTCTATTATCTGGGTATATCCACCTATTGGTATTCCCTGGTATAAGTCATTAAAGTAGTTATTATCAAAGGTTAATCGCACTGGTAATCTCTTAATAATAAATGATGGTAACTCGCTACATGGTTTTCCCCACTGCTTTTCTGTATAACCTTTTACTAGTATCTCATATATTGTTGAACCTACTAGACTAATTGCTTGTTCTTCTAGGTTCTTAGGCTTATCAATACCATATTCTGCCTTTTCTTTTTCTATTATTTCTTTAGCTTCTGAGGGAGTCTTTGTATTCCATATCTTATAGAAAGTATTCATATTGAATGGTAGATTGTAGAGTTCTCCTTTATAGTTTGCTATTGGTGAATTAGTAAATCTGTTAAACTTTACGAACTGGTTAATATATTGCCATACTTGTTCATCACTTGTATGGAATATGTGTGCACCATATTTATGGACATTAATATTCTCAATATTCTCTGTGTATATGTTTCCACCTATTGTGCCACGTTTTTCTATCACTAAGCACTTCTTTCCAATCTTATTCATTTCATGTGCAAATACTGATCCAAAGAGTCCAGAACCTACAATTAAATAATTATACTTCATTAATTAAACCTCGAATACATAGTTGTTTCTATTAATAATTATATTCTATTAATGTATAATAATTTTTTAATTTTTATAAAAATTTATTTAAATTTATAGTGACTAATATTAATATAAGAATTTTTTAATGGTGAAGACATGTCATTTATAGGGAATATAAAGAATAAACTAATTAATTCAAGTAACAGTTATCAATACTATAAGAGTAACTCACAGAAACTAGAAAATAAGGTTAAATACTTAGATAAGCAAATTGAAGGTTTAAAACATGAAAACGCTTTACTATTTAAGGAAAATGAAGACCTAAGACATCAGAATATGAATCTTGAGAAGTATAATAGTAACTACCTAATTTTATCTGATGAGATAAGTAACCTAAGAGAAGACCTTAAAATGGATGTCACATCAATTAATAAACGTACTGAGGAACTAATTAAGGTTTCAGAATATAATTTTGTTGCAACATCAAATAATCTTATTGAACTTAAATCTGAATCAGAAGACCTTAATAATTATGTTAAAGAGAGTATTGAAGAATAACATATCAACTATAAATCTAGTCATCCCCTTTTATTTTCCATTTAAACCAATCTTTTTTACAATAATTTCTATGAATATTAGAAGTATACTTATTTTCCAATAAACTCTATTAATA
>JAJQHG010000163.1 GCA_021199865.1 Methanosphaera sp.
TTATACTTATTTTAAACTATACTTGTTTTTATTATAAAACATTTAGTAATACTAATTATAGTTAGTTGTAATACTTATATTTTATTGAACCTATAACATGATAAAGAATAATAAAACAAAATAACAAAACAATATATATAGTGAATTTATAAATAATTAAGTTTTTTAGAAAAATAGGTTAACCTACTAATTTTTCACCACAACTAATATAACGATACTATAATTCACATAAGAATTTTTAATTTGGAGGATAAAAACACATGTCAATGACAATGTCTGAAAAGATACTTGCAAAAGCATCAGGTAATGATAAAGTAGAAGCTGGAGAAATAGTCATGGCAGACATAGACACTGCTATGGTACATGATTTAACCGGACCCCTAACTCTACAAGCACTAGAAGAAATAAATACAGATAAAGTATGGGATCCAAAGAAAATAGTCATACCATTTGATCACCAAGTACCAGCAGACACACTAGATGCAGCAAAGAATCATCAAATACTAAGAGAATTTGTAAAAGAACAAAACATAGAAAACTTCTATGATGTATATGAGGGAGTATGTCACCAAGTACTACCAGAAAAAGGACACATACTACCAGGAAACGTAGTAGTAGGTAGTGACTCACACACATGTACACATGGAGCACTCGGAGCATTCTCAACAGGTATAGGTTCAACAGATATGGCAATGGTATTTGCAACAGGACAACTATGGTTCAAAGTACCCGAAACCATACAATACAATATAACAGGTAACCTAAAAGAAAATGTAACAAGTAAAGATGTAATTCTAAACATTATAGGACAAGTAGGACAAGATGGTGCAAGATACAAGGCATGTGAATATGCTGGAGAAACAATACGTAACATGGACATGTCTGATCGTATGGTACTAAGTAACATGGCAATAGAGATGGGTGGAAAAACAGGACTCATAGAACCAGATAAAGTAACAGATGAATATCTAAAGAACAGAACAGATAAACCATACACAAAGTTCACAACAGACAATGATGCAACAAGCCTAGAAGTAATGGATATAGATGTAACAGACCTTGAACCACAAGTAGCATGCCCTAACTATGTAGATAATGTGAAACCTGCAAGTGAAGTAGAAGATGTAGAGGTAGACCAAGTATTCATAGGATCATGTACAAATGGACGTCTAAATGACCTAAGACAAGCAGCACAAATCCTAAAGAACAATAAAATAAAAAATGGAGTAAGAGTACTAGTAATACCTGCATCACGTACAATATACAAACAAGCACTAGAAGAAGGATTAATGGATATCTTCGTAGATGCTGGAGCACTAGTATGTAACCCATGCTGTGGACCATGTCTAGGAGGACACGTTGGACTAATAGGAGATGGAGAAGTAAGTCTATCAACATCCAACCGTAACTTCAAAGGAAGACAGGGAAGCCCTGAAGGAAAAGTATACCTAAGCTCAGCAATAGTAGCAGCACACAGTGCAATAACAGGACACATCACAAGTCCAGAATAAGAATAGGAGATGACATTATGGATAATGATATAACAGGTAGTGTACTCAAACTAGGTGATGATATAGATACAGACAGTATTCTCCCAGGAAGATACTTAACTCTAAGTAAACCAGAGGATCTAGGAGAACACGTAATGGAAGGATACGACCTACACTACAAGGATAAAATAGAGGAAGGAAACATTATTGTAGCAGGAAGTAACTTTGGATGTGGATCATCACGTGAACATGCACCAATAGCACTAAAGGCTGCAGGAATAAAAGCTGTTGTAGCAAAATCCTTTGCTAGAATATTCTATAGAAATGCTATTAACATAGGCCTACCACTAGTTGAAGCACCAGTTGGACCTGATGAAATATCAGAGAATGATACAATAGAACTAAAACTAGCAGAAGGATCAATGATAAATAAATCAACAGAAAAAGAGTACTCCACAACAAAGCTACCAGAGTTTATGTTCGAGATACTAGAAAATGATGGATTAATAAACTACCTAAATAAGACAAGATTTGATAAGTAAGGTGTTAAAATGTATAATATAGCAGTTATTCCTGGAGACGGGATAGGACCAGAAGTAGTTAAAGCAACAACCACAATACTAGACAAGATACCAGTAGAATTCAATTACACATATGCTGATGCTGGAGATGAATGTAAAGAAAAAACAGGTGAACCTCTACCACAAGAAACACTAGATATTGCACGTAAATCAGATGCAATACTCTTTGGAGCAGCAGGAGAAACAGCAGCAGATGTGATAGTAAGACTTAGACGTGAACTTAACACATATGTAAACCTAAGACCTGTAAAATCACTACAACCAGATAAGTACGGAGATATTGACTTTATGATTGTACGTGAAAATACAGAGGATCTCTACATTGGTGATGAAGAACTAACTGATGAGGGAGCTATTGCTAGAAAGAAGATAACAAGACATGCATCAGAACGTATAGCAAAATATGCATTCAACTATGCAAAAGAAACTGGTCGTAGCAAAGTAACAGGTGTACATAAAGCTAATGTATTAAAGTTATCAGATGGACTCTTCAAGGAATCCTTCTACAAAATAGCAGAAGAATACCCTGATATAGAGGCTAATGACTTCTATGTCGATGCAACAGCAATGTATCTAATAACAAACCCATTAGACTTTGAAGTAATTGTTACAACAAACCTATATGGTGATATCCTATCAGATGAAGGAGCAGGACTTGTTGGTGGACTAGGAATGATACCCTCAGCAAATATTGGTGATGATAATGGATTATTTGAACCAGTACATGGATCAGCACCAGATATAGCAGGACAAGGCATAGCAAATCCTGCTGCAACAATATTATCTGCATGTATGATGTTAGATTATCTTGGCGAAAATGAATATGCAAGAAAAATAGAAAATATCCTTATAGATGTAATTAGAGAGGGTAAAGATGTAACACCTGATCTTGGTGGTAACTCTTCAACCCAAGAAATGGCAGAGGCTATTGCTAGTAGATTATAAAAACTATGCTAAAAATATATATAAACTAATAAGATATAAGAATACATTATTAACAACAATAACACGGAGATACAAAATGGAGCGAGCAACAATAATAGCACTATTTATAATAATAATCATGGTAGTAAGTTCAGTATCAGCATTCATATTATACTTAGTATAAAACATAAGATAAATTATAAATTAATAAGGAGAAATTATAAATGATAAAGATAGGAGCAGTAGTAGCAGAATTCAATTTTGATATTACAAGTATGATGTTAGAGTTAGCAAAGGAACATGCAAAATTCCTTGGAGCTGAAATAACAGAAGTATTCCCAGTACCTGGAGTATATGATATGCCAATAGCAATCAAGAAACTCTTAGATGATGGCGAAGTAGATGCAGTAATAACACTAGGTGCAGTAATTGAGGGTGACACAGATCATGATGATATAGTTGTACAACAAGCATCTAGGAAGATCACTGACTTATCACTAGAATATAATAAACCTGTAACACTAGGTATCTCAGGTCCAGGTATGACTAGGCTTGAAGCACACCAGAGAGTAGAATATGGTAAACGTGCAGTAGAAGCAGCAGTGAAACTAGTTAAAAGGCTTGAATAGTTAATTTATTAACTTAATCCCCACCCTTCTTCTATACAATTTTAGCAACAAATTAATTGGATTAATGAGAAATATGGAAATCTTAACACCTCAACAACTAAGAGAAAAATATACTGATTCATGGATTAGCCCATACCAGGAAATACTAACCGTGAGTGATACAGATGAAAAGACTATAGAATTAATAGAGTACCATCCATGTCCTAATGGTTCTGACTGGATGATAAACCAGTATTCTAAGACTAGTCCACTCATCAAGAAGGCAAAGCGTGATGGAAACAAACACACCTACACTGTTAATGTTGGATCTACAAACCTCGATCTTAAACCAAGTTATCAGGCTGCAGGAATTGAGGAAGTAGTAATTGATGATGATGAAGTAAAAATCACACATGCAGGCCTTGCAGGAGCAGGAGTTGGAGCAGCATTCTGTAGAGGAAGTGCTAGTGGTGTTAAAAGAGTAGAAATCCATGAAAAAGGTGGAGGATCAAAGGTAGGGCGTGCAACAATAGTGACAGATAACCTAAAGAAGGTTATTATAGGACTAGATGATACCGACATACCAACAGAGGGAGCTACCTGGACACTAGCAAACAATATAGCCAACCAAATACAACAAGAGAAGGGATACAAGTACCTAGAACATATCACCTGCCAATTATATCCAAATAATCCTAATAAAACAAAGAACTGTGTATCAATAATACTAGTATTTGCAGTGAAAGAATCAGAAAAAAAGGATCTAAT
>JAJQHG010000068.1 GCA_021199865.1 Methanosphaera sp.
AATGTATGATACTTTATTAATGATTCCAGGACCAACGACTGTACCTAAGAGAATCTTAGATGCAATGTCTCAACCAATTGTGAATCATAGAGGACCAGTATATGGAGAAATTTTAGAGGAAACAACTGCAATGATGTCTGAAGTATTCCAGACAGACAATAAATCATACTTATTAACAGGTTCTGGAACCTCAGCAATGGAAGCAGCAATCGCTAATGTAGTTCAAAAAGGCGATAAAATAATTAATGTTGTTGGAGGAAAGTTTGGACAGAGACTCAAAGAGTTAACAGAAATCTTTGGTGGAGAATCTATTGAGATTACAGTTCCATGGGGACAAGCAGTAGATCCAGCAGAAGTAAAGAAAGCATTAGATGAAAATGATGATGTTAAAGCTGTTACATTAGTACATAATGAGAGTTCAACTGCAGTAGTAAACCCTATTAAGGAAGTAGGAGCAATCCTTAAAGACTATGATGCACTATTTATAGTTGATACTGTATCTTCACTTGCAGGAGATAATGTTAAAGTAGATGAATATGGGTTAGATATCTGTCTTAGTGGATCACAGAAATGTTTAGCTGCACCTCCAGGTATGGCTGCAATAACAATTAATGATGATGCATGGAATGTTATTGATAATAATGATACTACAACATATTATTTAAACTTAAATAAAATGAAAAAGAGTGGATCAAAATCACCTGCACAAACACCATATACCCCTAACGTATCATTAACTTATGCAATGCGTGAAGCATTAAGTATGGTTCTAGAAGAAGGATTAAATGCACGTATTAAACGTCACCATGTTAATGCTGAGGCAACACGTGAGGCTGCAAAGGCATTAGGTCTTGAATTATTTGCACGTGAGGGTGACTATTCAAATACTCTAACAGCTATTAAGATGCCCGAGAATGTTACTGATGATCAGCTTAGAGGAACTATGAGAAATAAATATCACATAGAATTAGCTGGTGGACAGGATCACCTTAAAGGTAATGTATTCCGTATAGGACATATGGGAGTAAATGGTATTCACGAGTTAGCAATGACATTTATGTGTTTAGAAATGACACTAAAAGAATTTGGTTTTGAGTTTGATTCTGGTGCATCTGTTGCAACTCTTGAGGATACATATCTTAAATATTACTAAATGTAATATTCTTTCTATTTTCCTTTTTTAGTTTTTTTTTAAAAACATTTTTTTTAAGTTATACTTATTTTTAGATTTTATTTTATCATTATATGAATTATTAACTTTTTATTTTAATATTAAGTGTTCTAATATATTTTCATGTTTTTTCATTATTTTTTTATTATTCATAGCAACCTTTATATAGTACTTCATGTAAACTATTATTAACGGAAATGTATTTCCTACTTCCGATTACAAACATCTAATTATAAACTTTATATAACATAATCAAAAACAACAATAAATAATCTTATAATTAAATGAAATGGTCAGAAGGATAATAACCAGATACAAGAATATCTGAAATTATCTTTCAAGGAAAACATAACCGACATATGATTTTTATAATATAATATTATCAAAAAATGGAGGACAAATAACTTGGTAGCAGAAGCAGTAATTAACTCAGGAGATACTGCATGGATATTAATATCAACAGCATTAGTTATGCTTATGACACTTCCTGGATTAGCTTTATTCTATGGAGGTATGAGTAAAAACAAAAATGTATTAAACACAATGTTTTTATCCTTAGCAGGATTCGCAATCGCCTGTGTTGTATGGGTAATTTATGGTTACCAATTCACCTTCGGTGCATCAATAGGTGGATTTATAGGAGCACCAACAAACTTCTTCCTATCTGGTATAGGAGTAGATACAGTATTAACTGATGGAACAATACCTGAACTATTATATGTTGTATTCCAAGCAACATTCGCAGCAATTACAGTTGCATTAATTTCAGGTGCAGTAGTAGGAAGAATGAAAGCAAAAGCATGGCTGGTATTCGTAGTATTATGGGTATCATTAGTATACGTCCCTGTCGCTCACTGGGTATGGGGTGGAGGATGGTTAGCTGAACTAGGAGCACTAGACTTCGCAGGAGGAGCAGTAGTACACCTTAATTCAGGTATAGCCGCACTAGCACTTATATCAGTACTTGGAAAACGTAAAGATACAAGATTACTACCTCATAACTTAGGTTACTCAGTTATAGGTGCAGCTCTACTATGGTTCGGATGGTTCGGATTCAATGGTGGATCAGCATTAGCAGCTGATGGATTAGCAGCAAACGCATTCATAACAACAAACACAGCAGCCGCAATGGCAATGATTGCTTGGATGTTAATAGACATATATAAAACAGGAAAACCATCTGTACTCGGTGCAATCACTGGTGCTGTAGCAGGATTAGTAGCAATTACCCCTGCAGCAGGATTTGTAGATGTACCAGCAGCATTAATTATTGGATTTACAACATCATTCGTATCATACTTCGGTATATCATACCTCAAACCTAGATTTGGTTACGATGATGCATTAGATGCATTTGGTGTACATGGTTTATCAGGTACATGGGGTGCAATACTAACAGGAGTATTCGCATCACCAGCAATTAATGAAGCATCAGGTTTATTATATGGTAATGCAAATCAATTAGTAATACAGATAATCAGTATTGTAGCAGTAGCAGTATACTCATACATAGTAACATGGGTAATTGCAAAAGTACTCGACAGTACCATGGGTATAAGAGTAGATGAACAAACTGAAATTGAAGGATTAGATGCTAACGAACACGAAGAAGTTGGTTACAGAATATAATCTTATAGAGGTTTGAAATCATGAAACAAATCACAGCTATAATAAGAAGCGAAAGATTAGATGCAGTAAAAAATGCATTAGAAAAAACTGGCTGTAATGGAATTACAGTTATAGATGTAAGAGGTAGAGGTGAACAATTAGGTATTGAAGAAAACTATAGGGGATCAACCTATAGAATAGACCTACTACCAAAAATACAAATTGTAACAGTTGTATCTGATGATATGGTAGATGCAGCAGTTGAGGCCATCAGTGAAGCAGCTCGTACAGATAATGTAGGAGACGGTAAAATATTCATTACTAATGTAGAAGAAGTAGTAAGAATAAGAACTGATGAGCGGGGAGATAACGCATTATAGTTCTTCTCCCCTCATACTTAGTATGAAAGAAATAATTTATTTAACTAAAAAAAATCTCCTCATAACCTCCAATATATAACCTCCATTTTTTCCTTATTAACATTGAAATAAACTCCAATAACCACCCTCCCCATTATTTTTTAAATATTACTTTTTTAGCAATTATTATAATTATTAGTCTAATTATTGAAGGAAAATTATAATGTTCTAAAAATAAAGGATTATAAAACTCTATTTAAAATCTATAATAAAATCTGTAAAATATATACTAAAATTGTTTATAAAAAAGGGGGAGGGTAGGTTAATAATTAGTAATTACTCTTTTGGTATTCCAGTAATTCTTATTCCACCAAATTGGGATTTATACTTAATATTTAATCCTATAAGTAATGGTGTAATCTTCTCAATCATTCTTGCTTTTTCAAGTTTTCCACAGTCTATTACATCTACACCTGGAAGTTCTTCTATTAACTCTTTAACAACTTTCTTTGCATCATTGTTATCTCCTGCAATTAGACAGTCACAGTCGATTGGTTCAGGTATATTGTTAAGTAATGAATTACTGATGTTGTTAAATCCAGCTACTACTTTTGCATCTGTTTTCTTGAGTAATTTTGCTGTTCTTTCTGCAGCTGATCCTTCCATTAGATCCACAAATCTTGCTGCTGATCCACCAATTGCTGATTCTAGTGGTACTGTTGCATCAATTACTATTTTGTCTCCAACATAATCTTTAATTGATTGTACTGTAGGTTTTTGTGCTGCTAAAGGTACTGTTAATATGAGGATTTCTCCTGCTTGTGTAGCATCTTCGTTACTCATTCCAACCATGTTAATGTTATCATAATCTTTTAGTTCTTCTAATGTTTCTTCTACTTTTGTTAAAGCTTTTTCTTCTTTACGTGATCCTACGATTACTTCTTCACCAGCAATAGCAAATCTTTTAGCAATGTTTAATCCTTGTGACCCTGTTCCACCAATAATTCCTATTTTCATTATTATCACCATTTATGTTTCTTACAAGTTAAATAATAGTATACAGTTTCCAACTTGTTAAGTTTCTTATTTAAATATTTACCTATTAAAGTATTTAAAATATTCTATAATCATAATGATTAATAATGATAATTGAAAATCATATCTAAAAAAAATAAAGTATAATAAAACCTATTTTAAGG
>JAJQHG010000079.1 GCA_021199865.1 Methanosphaera sp.
GTATAATATTACAGTAATACCTGGTGATGGTATAGGTAGAGAAATAACAAAGCCAACAATAGAAATACTAGAAACACTTGACACACAGTTTGATTTCATATACAAAGAGGCAGGAGCCCAATGTTATAAACAGAATGGTACAAACCTACCCGAAGATACTATCAATACATGTATCAATAGTGATTCAACATTATTTGGAGCAGTAACATCAATACCTCAACAGAAAAGTGCAATAGTAACACTAAGAAGAAAACTAAATCTATATGTAAATCAAAGACCAATAAAATCCTACACAAATTCTGATATAAACTTCACTATAATACGTGAAAACTCAGAAGGATTATACTCACACCTAGAAGAAGCTAATAATGATGATGAAGCAATTGCAACCAGGAAAATAACACATAAAGGATCTGACAGAATAAATAGGTATGCATTCGAATATGCAAATAACACTGATAGAAAAAAAGTTACAGCAGTACATAAATCTAATGTATTACCACTAACTGATGGAGTATTCAAGGACTCATTCTATAAGATAGCACATGACTATCCAAATATAGAATCAAATGATTACTATATAGATGCAACAGCAATGTATCTAATTACTAATCCATCACAGTTTGATGTGATAGTAACAACAAACCTCTTTGGAGACATACTATCAGATGAAGCAGGAGGACTACTAGGATCACTAGGACTAGTACCATCAGCAAACATTGGTGATGATAACGGATTATTTGAACCAGTACATGGATCAGCACCAGACATCGCAGGAGAAAACAAGGCTAATCCCATAGCAATGATATTATCAGCAAGCTTAATGCTAGAATTCCTAGGTTGTAGTAGTGATGCTAAAGCTCTAAACAGTGCAGTAGATGAAGTAATAAGAGAAGAAAAAATTAAAACACCAGATCTAGGTGGACAAAATACAACCATAGAAATGGCAAATGCAATACAACATAAATTATAATAAATATATCCTATTTCAGTAAATGATATAAATAAATTTATAAACATTAAATTAAAAATTATAATATAGTATTAAATATTTTTAAATAAGAATCTTTATGTTCACATATAATACATTTAGTACTATATAGAATTCATTAGAATATTTTAAAAAAATTTAATAAGTATTACCCGAGGAGGTATAGCAACATGAAAACAACTGTAAGTATAATTAAAGCAGATATTGGAAGTATTGCAGGACACGCAGTACCACATCCAAAACTAATTGAGACATGTAATAAACATTTATCAGAAGCAAAAGAAGAAGGATTATTAACTGATTTCTACATAACCCATTGTGGTGACGATATAGATATGATCATGACCCACACAAATGGTGAAGATAATGAAGAAATACATAAGTTAGCATTTGATACATTTATGGATGGAGCAGAAGTAGCAAGAGGACTTAAATTATACGGTGCAGGTCAAGATTTACTATCTGATACATTTAGTGGAAACATTAAAGGTATGGGTCCAGGTAGTGCAGAGATGGAATTTAAAGAAAGAGGAGCAGATCCAGTATTTGCTTATTGCTGTGATAAAACAGAACCTGGAGCATTTAACTTACCATTATTTAAAATGTTTGCAGACCCATTCAACACAGCAGGATTAGTCATAGACCCATCATTACATGAAGGATTTGACTTTGAAGTATATGATGTAATAGAAAACAGAAAAGTAACAATGTCCTGTCCTGACGAAATGTATGACTTATTAGCATTAATTGGTTCAACAGGAAGATATGTAATTAAGAGAATCTACAGAAGATCTGATGGTGAAATTGCAGCATCTGTAAGTACAGACAGATTAAACCTAATGGCTGGAAAATACATTGGTAAAGATGACCCTGTAGCAGTAGTAAGATCACAATCAGGATTCCCAGCAGGTGGAGAAACATCCGAAGCATTCACATTCCCACACCTTGTAAGTGGATGGATGAGAGGATCACACAACGGACCATTAATGCCTGTAGGAGAAAAAGATGCAAGACCTGTAAGATTCGATGGACCTCCACGAGTAATAGGACTTGGATTCCAAGTAAGTAATGCACAGTTACACGGACCAGTCGACATGTTTGATGACCCAGCATTTGATGAGACAAGAAACACTGCAAACAAGGTAGCAAATTATATGAGAAGACATGGACCATTCGAACCTCACAGACTACCAGCAGATGAAATGGAATACACAAGTCTACCAGGTGTTCTAAGCAAACTTGAAGACAGATTTGAAGATATGTAAATAATATCTTTATTATAACCCCCATTTTTATGAAAATATTACTATTTTATTAAAACTTACATTATAACACTAGAATACAACATTTATTTATCTTAGTTGAAATGTTTCATTTGGTATGAATTGCAACATTTAGTTTTTGAAATGTTTCATTTATTTTTGAGTTAATAATGCAATGTAAAATAAGAGAAAAAAAAAGAGTATATGGGAAATTAAGATTACTTTTCTACAAGGTTAGATATGTGTTCTGTTGTGATACTACCTATAACTTTATAATCATCATTTATAACGGGTAATCCTGAGATACGATGTTTTCGCATCTTTTGTGTTACATGTGATATTGAATCATTCTCATGACATGTATATACTTTTTCTGTCATAATATCATAGATATTATTAGTATCTTTTGCTATTGCCTTCGATAAATCCCATGCAGTAATTATACCAATAATCTCCTCATCATCATTAATTATAGGAATATGGGTCTTATTATTCTCTAACATTAACTTTGCTGCATCAGTAATATTCTTACTACTATTGAGTGTAATTACTTTATGTGACATTACATCTTTAACACTAGCATTAGATAGGAAGTTACTAATAATATAATTCATTTGTCCATTATTTAATAAGAATGCATCATGACCATACTCTGAGTTAAGTTTAGAGTATGATACATCAACTTCATTCTGTCTTAGAGCTAATGCAATATCCTCCATATACTTATCAGTATATAACCAGTCTGAGGATATACTCATAATGAGCATTCTTGACTTAATAGGGGTTAATGATTCTTGTAATGATCTGTGTTCTTTAACATCAAAATAGTCTAGAGCTCTAGTCAGGTATAAATAACTATTTGCATCAAATTTTTTAGTAAATGATGAACCTTGATGATCAAGATAACTTTCTACCTGGAATTCATTACTAAAATCATAACTGAAACTATCCTTATCTTGTAGTTCTCGACCAAACTTTTCATACATTGATTCATTACTAAGATAAGTTATATGTGCAATCATACGTGCAACTGCTAATCCTTTCTCAGGAGTTTTTTCACTATGATAATAGTCACCTTTATTCCAGTATGGATCTTCTTCTATTGCATGACGTTCTACTGCATTGAATGCTATTTGTTGTGGTGTCGTGTATGCTGCTGAAGCTATCATTATAGCGTTACGCACATATTCTGGATAGGATAATGTCCATTGTAGTACCTGCATTCCACCCATTGATCCACCAATAACACAGTATAAGTAGGGTATTTCTAGGTGTTCAAGTAATTTCTTTTGTGCTAATACCATATCCTTAATAGTTACCATTGGAAAACTTAGTCCATATTCTACTCCAGTATCAGGGTTTATACTAGCTGGTCCAGTTGAGCCATTACAACTGCCTATTACATTTGAACATATTAAGAAATATTTATTGGTATCTAATGGTTTTCCAGGACCTATTATTATATCCCACCATCCAGGTTTCTCATCATTTTCATGGAAACCAGCAGCATGAGCATCTCCTGTTAGTGCATGACATATTAGTATAGCATTACTTTTTTCTTTGTTTAGTTTTCCATAGGTTTCATATGCTATGGTTGGTTTTTTTAGTGATGAACCTTTTTCTAATGGTAAATCTTCATCCATTTTATAGTATTCTGTTTTAGTAATACCTACTGTTTGTTCATATGGCATGCTTTATCTTCCTGATATTATTGATAAATACTCTATATATTCATACATTTAAAATTTATCATAATTTAATAACTATAGTTAATTTTTATTTTAATTATAATAAGCTACATTTTAGATTTAGTAATATTTCGTTTGTAAAAAATCATGTATTATTTTATATTGGTGGTGATTGGAGGTTAGTTTAATATGCTTAGTAATGATTAATAGATAACAATAGACATGATTACTGATCACTATTCTCATCATAAACTGTAGAAATGATTACAGCACATATTGTTATATGTAATTTATAGAAATGATTATAAACTACAACTTTCTTCTTCTAAAATAATACTGTAGAAATGATTACAGTACTTATAGA
>JAJQHG010000143.1 GCA_021199865.1 Methanosphaera sp.
AAGTATGATAATAACATGAGATTAATAAATTATTAGAAAATGCCTATAATACTCTGTAAAGGGATTATATGTAGATATTAAGAGATTTAGAAAAAGCTGTTTTTGAATGTATGATTTTTGATTTTTATAAAAATAGAGGAGAATAAGGTAAAGAATAGAATCTATTCTTCATCATCAACAAGAGATACAGCAATCTGTGCTGCTTTTTCCATGGATGTCTCAAATGGTATACCATGTTCCTTGAGAATTGCTTGACCTTCTTCTTCATTAGTACCAGTTAACCTGATAACTATTGGAATATCTGTATTTTCTTTTGATACATCAACTACTGCTTTAGCCACATCATCTGCACGTGTAATTCCACCAAGTACATTGAGGAATATGACTTTTACATTAGGGTTTTTAAGTACTAATTCTAGGGCATCAACAATACTCTCTTCTGATGCTCCTCCACCAACATCAAGGAAAGTTGCTGGTTCTTGGCCATAATACTTAATTAAATCCATACCTGTAAGTGTTAATCCTGCACCATTACCAATAACAGCTACATTACCATCAAGTTTTACATATGCAAACTTCTCATCCTTAAATTCATCAAACTCTTTAACTTTAGACTGTCTAAATAATGCATCATCATCAATAGCCATCTTTGCATCTGCAGCTATGAATCCCTCAGAAGTTTTCATTAATGGATTGATTTCTACAACTGTTGCATCATAATCACAGAACACATTATATAATTTATAGATAAAATCTCCAACTTCTGATACTTCACTAGTATCTACACCCATTTCTAGTGCAATGTTTCTTGCCTCATATGGCATAAACTCTGCTAAAGGATCAATGTATTTCTTGACAATCTTTTCAGGACTTTCTTTTGCTACCTGTTCAATATCCATTCCACCAGACTTACTTGCCATAATTAATGGTTTCTTAGAATCACGATCTAATATAATTGATAGGAAGTATTCCTCTTTTTTATCTTGAACCATTTCCTCAATCAATACTTGTGATACTTTCTCACCCTTAATTACTTTAGTAAATAATTCTGCTGTACGTTCTCCTGCTTCCTCGGGAGTGTCTGCAAATAATATTCCACCAGCTTTTCCACGTCCACCAGATAATACCTGTGACTTTACTGCCACAGGTTTTCCAATACGTTTTGCCATTTCAACAGCTTCTTCTGGAGATTTTGCTAGATAACTTTCTGGTGCTTTAATGTTAGCTTTTTTAAATATGTTTTTTGCCATGTATTCATGTATATTCATTGTATCACCACTTAATTTACTTTTTCAACTATTTTCATTCCTTTTTCAAATGCTTTAAGGTTCATTTCTTCTGTTCCTGGTGGTACACTGTCAAGAATTGCCTTTTTTGTAGATTCCTCTGATATTAGTCCTGTTGCACTAACAAATGATCCTAACATCACAATATTTGCTACAATTTTCTTTCCAATAACCTTGTCTGCTACATCTGTTGCATGAGACTTATAGAAAACCAGGTTCTTTTGATCTATAATATCCTTTATTTCATCCTCATATACTAGGTCTGGATCTATTATAAGAATAGCGTTCTCTTTAATATCCCCAATATATTTTAGTAGTGCTTCATGAGACATTGCTACAAAGATTTCTGGACTTTCAACCTTAGGATAATCTATTTGTTCATCACTTATTACGACCTCTGTACGTGATGCTCCACCTCTAGCCTCAGGTCCATATGATTGGGTCTGTACAGCATACATGTCATCAAATAAGGAGGCTGTTTTTGCTATTACTATACCACACATTAGTATACCTTGTCCACCAAATCCAGCTATACGTATATCTTTTCTCATCTTAGTCACCCATATATGCCTTGTTAATATTATCATCAGGATCTATATCAGAGTGTTCTCTAACAACCTCTTCCATTGCATCAATAAATTCCTTTCTAGGCTTATTTATGTAGATACCTGTAATTATTTTTCCATTAAGTTCTTCTTCACTCATACCCTCAGCCTGTTGAAGACTTATAGTATTACTTTTTAACCAGTTAAGCATTTCCACAGGGGATCTAAGCTTATTTTTACGTCCATAATATGTTGGGCATTGTGATACAACTTCAATAAATGAGAATCCTTTATTATTTAATCCATCCCTGATTGCATTAGATATTTGTACAGGTTGGTTTGTAGTGTATTTTGCTACATATGTTGCACCAGCATTCTTTACAACCTCTGATATATTAAATGGTTTATCTGTTGATCCATATGGAGCTGTTGTTGCAAAACTTCCCTCTGGACTTGTAGGACTTATCTGTCCACCAGTCATACCATAAATATCATTATTGATACATACAACAGTCAAGTCAATGTTACGACGTGCAGCATGTATTAAATGATTTCCACCAATAGATGTTGCATCCCCGTCACCTGTTACTACTATTACATCACGTTTAGAATTAGCTATTTTTAGTCCTGTTGCAAAAGCTATTGATCTTCCATGTGTAGTATGTAATGAGTCACATTGTACATATCCTGGTATTCTTGATGAACAACCAATACCTGAGACCATGCTTATATTATCAAAGGATTTTTCTGCTAATTCTACACCATTAAATATAGTATTTAATACTATACCATTACCACAACCTGCACAGAATATATGTGGTAATCGTTCCGTACGTAAGTATTTCATGAAACGATTAGTCTTTTCTTCTGTCATGATTAGTCCTCCATGATCTTTTCTAGGATTTCTGTTGGTGTATGTAGTGATCCACCAATCTTAGATAATAATTCTACATTTGCATGTTTTCCAAGTACTCTATCTACTTCTAGATATACTTGTCCTAGATTTAGTTCGGGTACTATGATTCTCTTAGCATTACTTGTTAGTTCTAGTAATTCTTCTTCAGGAAATGGCCATACTACTCCAAGCTTGATGTATCCTACTTTTAATCCTTTTTCTCTTGCTTGTTTTACAGCAGTTAGTGCACTTCTTGAAGGTATACCATATGTTAATAGAACAATTTCTGCATCATCAATATACTCTGTTTCAATATTGGATATTTCACTTCTATGACTTAGAATTTTGTTACATAAACGTGTTACTAGTTCTGTGTGTACTTCTGGACTATCAGTACTTGGATAACCACGTTTATCATGAGTTAAACCTGTAACATGTATATCATATCCTTGACCAAATGATGGCATTGGAGTAGTTCCATCTGCTGGAGCATCATATGGTAAGTATATATCATCAGTTTTTTCTGGCATTACTCTTGGTACTATTTCAATTTCATCAGGTATCACAATCTTTTCTCTCATGTGACCTACAATCTCATCAGCCATTACAAATACAGGACATCTATATGTTTCCGCTAAGTTAAAAGCTTTAACAGTATAATCAAAACATTCCTGTACAGATGATGGTGCTAGTGATATTGTTTCATAATCTCCATGTGATCCCCATCTAGTCTGCATCATATCAGCCTGTGCTGAACGTGTAGGTTGACCAGTTGATGGTGAACCTCTCTGCATGTTTATTAGAACTATTGGTGTTTCTGTCATTGCAGCATAACCAATATTCTCTTGCATAAGAGATATTCCTGGACCACTTGTAGCTGTTACTACCTTCTGTCCACCCCAGGATGCTCCAATAATAGCACCTATAGCTGATATTTCATCTTCCATTTGTACAAAATGACCACCCATTGTTGGTAATTTCTTAGACATTATTTCAGCAATTTCTGTTGAAGGTGTTATTGGATAACCTGCAAAAAATCTACATCCAGCAGCTAATGCTCCAAGTGCACAGGCTTCATTTCCCTGTACAAATAATTCTTTTTGAGTCATTAATCACCATCTCCTATAGAAATTACTTGATCAGGACACATTAATGTACAAAGTTTACATTTAATACATTTATCTGAGTCAGCTTCAGGCATAGGTACACCCTTTTTATTAACCTTGTCAGATTTAGAGTATACTCCCTTAGGACATATATCTATACATATATAGCATCCCTTACACAATTCTTCATTTATGTATACCATTATGATAACCTTTTAAATTATTTAAGTAGAAGTTTAAGATGTTACATTAATTCCACATGTTTGAAAGATAAAATAATTAATAATTAGATTAGTTGTTCTTATTTTGAGAACTTATATTTATGTTTCATAAACATGTCAGTACTCCCACACTAAATTATTATATTTGTCACTCATCTTATTTAAATATACATTATATCAAGT
>JAJQHG010000166.1 GCA_021199865.1 Methanosphaera sp.
GTAATATAAATATAATTTGATAAAAACAGGATTATAATATAATCATTAATTAAAATTAGAGTAATATATTAAAAAAGTAAAGAAAGAGAAAATAAGTAAAACTTATTTCTTTTCAGCTTCAAGTTTCTTTCGATCCTCAATTATACGGTTCATATAATCATTTACACTAGTAGATATTGCAGCTACCTTTTTACTTGGTAAGAATGTTGAATTAAGCTCTGTAATTTTATCCATATCCTCTTTCACTACATTCTCAATATCAGTTCGAAGATCTAACTTATTTTCCTCAATAAATCCAGTATGTAAGTTAGCATTCTGGAAATTCTTATTTAACATTAATGCTTTATGGAAAGGTATTGTAGTACTTACACCCACAATAATAAATTCATTTAGTGCCCTTAGTGTACGAGCAATTGCTTCATCACGATTATTACCATGCACAATAAGTTTAGCTATCATAGAATCATATATTGATGGAATAGTATAACCACTATATACTCCACTATCTATTCTTACACCTATACCTCCAGGTGATCTGTAACCAACAATTTTACCAGGAGTAGGATTAAAGTCATTTAATGGATCTTCAGCATTAATACGGCACTCAATAGCATGACCATTAACCTTAATATCATCCTGTTCATAGCGTAACTTCTCACCAGCAGCAGAACGTATCTGTTCTTTAACTAAGTCAACACCAGTAATAGCCTCTGTAATAGGGTGTTCAACCTGAATTCTGGTATTCATCTCTAGGAAGTAGTACTCACCATTAGAATACATAAACTCAACTGTACCAGCACTATTATAGTCTACACTTTTAGCAGCCTTAATAGCTGATTCACCCATACGTTCACGTAAATCATCAGTCATAATAGGAGATGGTGCTTCCTCAATAAGTTTCTGGTGACGTCTTTGTATAGAACATTCACGATCACATACATGTATAGTGTTACCATAATTATCAGCTAACACCTGGAATTCTATGTGACGAGGCCTCTCAATATACTTCTCCATGTATACTGTTCCATCACCAAAAGTAGTCTGAGCAAGATTTTGTGTTGTCTCAATTGCACGTTCTAATTCATCCTCCTCATAGACTACCCTCATACCTATACCTCCACCACCAGCAGAGGATTTAATAATAATAGGATAACCTATCTCTCTAGCTCTAACTTTTGCTTCATCCATATCAACAATAGCTTCCTTGTCTCCAGGTACTGTTGGTACTCCATTCTTCTGCATTAATTTCTTGGAGGTAATCTTATCCCCCATATCTTTAATAGCATTTTCTCTTGGACCAATTAAGGTAATATTATTTTCATCACATGCACGTCCTAGTGCAGGATTTTCTGATAAAAAACCATATCCTGGATGAATAGCATCAGCACCAGTATCAAGTGCAATATCTATTATCTTATCTATATCTAAGTAGGATTGTGCTAGAATGGATGAATTTAATGGTATAGCTTCATCAGCATACTTAGTAAACAATGCTGATTCATCAGTATCTGAATATATCGCTACAGTATCAGTATATAATTCTTTACATGCTCTTATTACACGTATTGCGATTTCACCACGATTAGCTATTAAGACTTTATCAAACATGTCAATGTCCCCTTTTTAAGTAGTTATAAAAAATTTTCTATGAAAAGTCAATATTTTTTATGTATTATTACACATTATATTATAATTTATTTAATAATTAATATACAATTTACTAATAATTACCAGTATAATTATATTAATAATAAATAATAGATCAAATTGGATAATTAATAATAAGTATTAATGAATTTTTATTAATAAAAATTAGTAATAGAACACAAATATATTATTATAAAATAGATATATAATAATTAACAGATTCTGTTACAATTATGTGTTATTGTAATAGTTAAGTTACTATAAGTTTATTGATAGGTATAAAGATGATAAGAAAACGAATCCTAGAAAAAATACAAAATGAGTATATTACCGAATCTGAACTATTAAATATATTAGAAATAACTAATGATAATCTGAAATCAAATATTGAGAAGTTAATCAATAGTGGATATGAAATAGAGTATGATGAAGAAAAGGGTTATAAATTAAATAGTGTTCCCGATATTCTTGAACCATTTGAAATAAAGAAAAATCTTAAATCAGAATATGTTGGTCATAATATCCACTTTTATGATGAACTTGAATCAACAAATGATACAGCAAAGGAATTTGTAAAAGAAGGAGCAAAAGAGGGTACAATAGTTATAGCAACCAAACAAACTGCTGGTAGAACAAGAAAATATGATGATTGGGTATCACCTGAGGGTGGTATATACATAACCATAATTCTAAGACCAGACATATCATTAATACAGGCATCAAAACTAACAATAGTTACAGGTGTTGCAATAGCTAAAACATTACATGATAGCTTTGGTATTAACGTTGGAATCAAATGGCCAAATGACTTACTTATAGGAAACAAAAAGATTTGTGGAATACTTACTGAGGCAGTAACAGACTATGATAAGTTAGATGCTGTACTTGTAGGAGTAGGTATAGATGTCAATATTGATAAAGAGGATATACCAGATAGTATAAAGGATATAGCTACCTCAGTAAAAGAAGAATTAAACAGAGAGTATAATAGGGCAGAAATTGTTAGAGTATTCTTCAAGGAATTTGAGGACTTATATGAGAAATTCAAAAATGGTGAATTTAAATACATTGTATCAGAATGGAGAAGATTATCAGCAACAACTGGAAATCGTATAAAGGTATATAAGAATGGTAAAGCTAAATATGCTGATGCTGTAGGTATTGATAATAAAGGTGCACTAATTATCGAAACTGATGATGGAAAACTAGAAAAAGTTACTTCTGGTGAAGTAATTTTATTAGATGATGAATAAATCATCACCTAACTTTTTTTATTGTTATTAATTTAATATTCTTATTCATATAATACTGACTCTAGGCAGTTATTATTACATACTTCTACAACATTATCAAATGTCTTATTTATTGCAGTTATTAATTCATCCATTGATATTTTTGATGAATCCTTTGCTGACCAATCTATTCTAACAGTTTTTGATGCACCAGGCATTCCAACAGCTGGAATAGTTATAATGTTATATTGCTCTAATAGTAATATTGAGTAAACTGTTGCAACGATATCCCCATCAACATCTATATTAGCACCACGTTTTATAAGTTCTTCTTTTATATTATTGTTCTTAAACATGAAACCAGTAGGTGTTGTCTGAGGATTTAATTTAAGATCAAGTAGTTTATCATATAATTGATCCTTCTCTTTGAATGCTTCTTGTATTAATTCTGGTGAATACTTCTCTAATGCTTTAACCATACCAGCAACTAGTGGTGCTTGAGCCTCTAATCCATACTGATTAACAACAAGTTTAATCTCATCAATTAATTCTTCACTACCTGCCATTAATCCACCACGTGGACCCTCCATTAACTTATCAGTACTTGTAACAGATAAATCAGCACCAAGATCTATTGCTGTCGGCTGATTATACACTGCCCTTCTAATTCTTGCACCTGAAGCATCATCAACAAATACAGGTATATCCTTCTTGTGTGCCATGTCAATTACACATCTAAATGCATCTTCACTAATTACTTCTAAATCCATTGTTGTACCTGTAATAACAACTAAAGTAGTATCCTCATCAATTAATACATCATCAATATTAGTATACTCCTCATACTTTGCACCAACAAGTTTAGCTGTACGTGGAATAGATGGATGTGCTGGTTCTTTAGCTAGGTAATGTACAATTTTTGTTCCAGGCTTTACTAATGCTATGATAGTTGCAACTATACCACTAGTTGTACGATTTAAGGGTAGAATCTTTTCTCCACCCATATGCTCTATACCTAACTTCTGTATACGTTCATCAAATACTGCTGGACCAGCATATGTTTCAAGTAAACTAATATCTTCAGAGGTTATATCAAACCCACCTGCAAGGCCTGTTAGGTCTATTAAACTATCAACACCTTCATCCTTAATCTTCTGGTTAATTATTTTTAATCCTTTTTCACGTCTTTTTACTTCATTTAATTCTATAGACATTTTGTCATCACTATGAAATTTATTTTAATTTATATTACACATAATATATT
>JAJQHG010000139.1 GCA_021199865.1 Methanosphaera sp.
TCTAATTCGTCGGCAGAGTCAGATGTTTATAATAGTCAGATTATATATATTTAATAATACTAGGAGTAGATATGATGTCTGTTAAACAGGAAACAGACCAGAAGATGATGGAAATACTTAGAATCCTATATGAGAAAGATGAAGTACTAGGTGCAAAAGTAATCTCAGAAGAACTTGATAAAAGAGGATACTCTCTTGGTGAACGTGCTGTAAGATACCATATGCATATACTTGATGAGAAAGGTTTTAGTCAAAAAGTTGGATATAAAGGTAGAAGAATAACAGACAAAGGTAAAGAAGAATTAGAAAAAGGATTAATCTATGAACAAGTAGATTTCACATCATCATATTTTCAGGAAAGAATACAGCAAGTATCCCTAGATCCTGAAAGAAAAGAAGGATGTGTAATAGTTAATTTATCCTCCTTTAATGACAAAGAAGCTATACCCCTAATTGAGGATGTTTTTAACACAGGCCTTGCTGTAAGTAAACACCATAGAATATATGATAATAAAAACACTAAATATATTGAAACAATATGTGGAACAACAATAGATGGTATTTTCCAGGAGAATGGTATTATATCAAAGTTGTTGTATGGTGGTCTAGTAAAAGTAGAGAATAATCAGCCAATAAAATTTACTCAACAAATAGCTTACTCTAAGACATCTGTTACACCAATTGAAGCATTTACTGGTAATGATAATACTAATGTGTTAGATGTAATCTCATCAGGTGATGGTATAATCCCTGCTAATATCAGGGTAATACCTTGTGTAAAGAAGCAGAAAGCAATTAATATTCTTAAAAAACTTGAGAAAATAGATATTAATGGTGTGTTACATATTGGTGAGCCTGGAGAAACTATTCTTGGTGTGCCTATTCCTGAGGGATTAGTGGGAATACCTATAATTGGTGGAATAACACCACTATGTGCTGCACAAGAAGCAGGTTATGATATTAATATTAAGTTAGCTGATAAAGTTGCAGAGTATAACCAGATGAATCATCTTAGAGGAAACATTAAGATACCCCTTAATAAGCCTACTACTAATAATGCAGATAAAATATCATTTGTAGAAAATAAGATCTTTAATTTAATATCTAAGGTTGACTATGATATTGAAACTCAAAAGGGTAAAGTTATAGCTAATGTATCCTATGTTGACAAGGAATATCTTGATGAATCTATAGAGATTCTTAAAGATGTATATCATAAGAAACCAGAATACTGTATATCTAATAAGTATGCTCTACTAGAAAAAGATGATAAGATAGGTATAGCTACAATATGTAGTCTTACAATTGATGGTATATTAACCTCTAATGGTGTGACTAGTCTTCCACAATTTGGTGGACTCCTAGATATATCACCAAACAATAAACGTTTTATTGAGCTTATATCTTATCAAGGATCATCAGCCGATCCACATGAGATATTTATCAAAAAGGATATGCATAATATTAAGGGAGCTCTTGAAGATTCAGGCAATATCCTTGCAAATTTACATACTATTCATTACTCTGCTAGGGATGTTGCAACAGACGTCTTTGATAAAATAAGTGATTTAAGCTTTAATTTATTCCATGTTGGAAAGCCTAATGAATACCTTTATAATGCACGTGTAGAGAAGTATAACTTTGGATATGTTCTTGCTGGAGGATTAAATCCAATAGCAGCTATAAAAGAAGAGAATATACCTATTGATGTAAAATCAATTGAAACTACACTTGAACATGATATTTTTGATGAAATATAACCTTACCACCCCCATTCTTTTAGAAAAAACATTATATCATTCCAGATTCTTAGTATAGTATACTCTTTATGTCTATTATTAAAAATATTGGATTTTAAGTAATCCTAAAAAACATTTAATTTAAATATAGTAGTTTATAAATCATCAAATATAGGAGTAGTTATACTAAATAGTGTAACGTTAGGTGATTATATGACAATAACAATAAATAAAAATGCATGTAAGGGAGTAAGTGCATGTCCTGAGGGAGGATTATGTATTGAAATATGTGCAATGAATGCCATGTCTAATGTAAATGGTGAATTAGAAATTATTGATGAAGAATGCACTGATTGTGGATTATGTGTACTAAATTGTCCAAATGAAGCATTATCTAAATAAATAATATCTTATTTTACGTTATAGAAGTTAGTTATACTTCTTATTCTAACCTCCCACCCTTTTACTTTTAAATAAAGATACCTAGTTTTAGAACAATTTCAATAATTAAACAATATAATAATAAAAATAGTTAATGAAAAGGAGAGGAGAAATAATATACATTTATGTTGTAATTACATCTAGTTTATCTTCTTTTATAGCATTCTTTATTTCTCTAGAGATTCTTCTACCCATACTCATTGGTTCACCAAACTGGATATAGGAGTATGCTGATCCATTCATGAAAGTGTTTGTTCCACCATCAATTCTTGCACTCATCTCAAATACTACTATTTCTCTGTCATCATTTACTAGACATTGTAGACAGAATGGTCCATTCATACCTGGTGCTACTAATTCTTTAGCTTTTTCAACTAGTTGATCACCATTTTTAAATACTTGTGGTAATAATGATTCTCTTATAACTACAGGATGATTACCACTTACAACATATGATGGACTAAGATTTGCTTCCATCTGTTCTTGAGCAGGAATTCTAACTATTCCATCAATATTTGTCTCATATCTACTATCCATACCTAATACTTCTACTTCATCTTTTAGTGCTGAATAGAAGTAGTGTATACAGTAGTTTGTTCCACATACATATTCTTCTATATGTGCATTAGCTACATCTTCATCAGTTAGCCATCCACGAGATTTCATCTCATCAATCTTTTCATTAAATTCATCATAACTTGAACATATGAAGTATCCTTGTCCTCCTCTTGCTCCAGGGAATTTAACCATTACAGCCTTATCAATATCTTCTGGATTCTCATACTTCATTGGCATTCTAATACCAGACTCAAGTAACATTTTACGTTCTTTATCACGTTCTGCTTCCCATCTGAGTACATCACGGTTTCCAAACATTGGGACATTAAATTTATCCTCAACATTATCTAATCCTGCATATGCTACAAATGATCCGTGTGGTACTACAATAGCATTCATTGATCTAAGTTTATCTTGTACTTCTTCATCAACAATATTCTTGTATTCTTCTACAAATATGAATTCATCTGCTACACCAAATCTTTCATATGGTACTTCTTTTCCTTTTTCACAGACAACTGCTGTTCTGAATCCTTCTTGTTTTGCTCCACGTAGAATGTGGAGTGCTGTATGACTTCCAAGAGTTGCAATAGTTATGTTACTCTTATCATATTTGTCAATAATTTCCTTTATATCCTCTTTATTAACTTTTCCCATTATGATACTTCCTTTTAATAACTAAACTATACTAGTTTTTATAATATTATATTTGTTTTATATGTCATATATTATTTTATAATGATTAATCATACAAGATATAACTATATTTTTATTAAATATCAACCATATAGAATTATATTAAAGAGAGCTATCTCATAATTTTTAAGCTAACTAAACATAATGGGATTAATCCCATTTAAATTATTTTTTTATCATAATTATTTTATTAATAAGGAGTATAATTTAGGATGTTAAAAGTTAATCAAGATCACTGTCTTGGATGTGGAGCATGTATCATGGTATGTCCTGTTAACCAGGAAATATGTCCTGAGATAATAGGTGGTAATGGTCCTCAGACAACAGAAGTTATCATGCTAGTAGAAAATGGTGTTATTACATTATTCCACCCCGAAAAGTGTGATGAATGCCTAAAATGTAACAATGTATGTCCAACAAAAGCAATATATTTGGATGAGTGTTAATATGGATCAGATGAATGTAATAATTAATAGTGGAACAAGCATTATCCAGGCATTCTATGAAAAGAAAGGATCAACACTAAAAGATGAATACAGACAAGCAACTGCTGTAGCATTCATGGATAAAGAGGATATGAATAAATTAGGAATAAGTAATCGTGATAAAATCCGTGTAAGCACTAAATGGGGTAGTGTAGTAGTATATGCTGATATATCACATGATGGGCCACACAAAGGAATGATTTTTATGCCAAAAGGTCCATGGACAAACATAGTAATAAGTCCTGAAACTTATTGTAGTAACATCCCTACATTTAAGGGTATCGAAGCTACAATAGAAAAGACTGATGAAGAAGTACAACTTGTAGCAGACCTAATGAGAAGCACGTATAAGAAATATGTGTCAGATACCGAAAACTTAGAATCTATTGGACAAAAACCAGTATATAAGAGGTTAGATAATGATGCATGAACCAATAACAGATTATGATAAAGTAGTAAGGAATTGTTCCTGTTCATATTGTGGAAATAACTGTGATGACATAACATACCTAATAAAGGATAATAATATTGTTGGAGTACGTCATGCATGCAGACTTGGAGCAAGTAAGATTATTAATGATAATGATCAGAGACTACTTAACCCTATGGTTAGAAATAGTGAGGGAATTCTTGAGGAAACTAGTTGGGATTATGCATTAGAGCTTACAGCACAATTATTACATGATAGTATTAGACCAGTACTATATGGTTGGGGTGAAACATCAGTAGAAGCTATTAAGAAAGGTTGTCAGATAGCACAGGCTACAGGATCAGTAATTGATAATCAGTCAACAATATGTCATGGTGCAACTATTCAAGCTTTCCAGAAGGTAGGTCATCCTGTAACAACACTAGGTGAAGTAAAGAATCGTGCTGATGTAATAATATATATTGGAACAAATCCTATGGATGATCACCCAAGACACCTAACACGTTACACGACATTTCCTGAAGGATTCTTCAGACCAAATGGACGTGATGATAGAACACTAATAACAATTGATCCAAAATATACAAATACTGCTAAGGTATCAGATGAATGGATACAGTTTAATCCTAATGAGGATTATAGTCTAATAAATGCTCTAAGAGTAATACTAAGTGGTGGAGAATTAAATACTAATGAAATTGCGGGTGTAGATAAAGATACGCTCTACAAGTTAGTTGAGACCATGAAGAATACAGAAAATGGTGTCATATTCTTTGGTTTAGGCCTAACACAGACACTAACAAAGCAACGTAGTGTAGATATCTTAATACAACTAGTTGAAGATTTAAATCGTTACTCTAAATGGTCAATGCTACCTATGAGAGGATTCTTTAATGTTAATGGTTTTAATATTGCTATGACCTCCGAGACGGGCTATCCCTATGGAGTAGATTTTGCTAGAGGATATCCTAGATACATGATTGGTGAGACAACAACAATTGATCTACTAAATAGAAGAGAACCCGACTTCTTCTTAGCTGTTGCAGCAGACCCCGGAATACAATTCCCTGGTTATTCACTTAAACATTTAGCGAGTATTCCAACAGTACAGATAGATACTCATTGGGGACCATATACTGAGCTATCAGACATTGTATTACCAAGTACACGTGTTGGAGTAGAAACAGCAGGTACTGGATATCGTATGGATTCTATACCAATCTATATGAAGAAGGTAATAGATAAACCAGAAAACTGTCATAGTGATGAATGGATACTTACACAGCTATATAACCGTATAATTAACTTAAAGGAGGCAGGATAATGGAGTACATCCTAAGAAATGGTGTAGTATATGATCCAACAAACAAGGTTAATGGAGAATGTATGGATATACTTATCAAAAATGGTAAGATAGTAGAGGATGTATCAAGTAAGGCTGAAGTAATAGATGTGAAGGGAAAGCTTGTTATGCCTGGAGGTGTTGATTCACATTCACATATTGCTGGTCCAAAACTATCTGTTGGAAGACTATACAGACCTGAGGATATACGTGCTGGAATAAAGCCTAAGAGTGAGAATGCTGTGGAAGGCTTTGAGGCAGGATTTAGTCTACCAACATGTCCTACAACAGGATATAGATATACACGTATGGGTTATACTACTGTAACAGAGGCTGCTGTACCACCATTAGAGGCAAAGCATACACATGAAGAGATAAATAGTATACCTAACCTTGATATTCCGACATTAACCTTGTTTGGTAATAACTGGTTTATGTTAAAATATGTTAAGGATAATAATCTTGATGACTTAACAGTATTCATATCTAAATGGTTAAAATTAGCAAAGGGTTATGGTATAAAAATAGTTAATCCATGTGGAAGTGAAGCATGGGGCTGGGGAAAGAATGTTACTGGATTAGATGATCCTGAAGAACACTGGAATGTTACTGGCCGAGAAGTTATTAGAAGTCTTTGTATGGTTAATGAGAAGTTAGGATTACCACACTCTATCCATGTACATACAAATGATTTAGGAAATCCTGGTAACTATGAGACAACCCTTGAAACATATGACTGTGTGAAGGATATTAAGAAGAATAAGCATGTTGACAGAGACCAGGTAATACATATGACTCATCAACAGTTCCATGCATATAAGGGAACTAGTTGGAGAGATGTAACATCAGGTGCACCTGAATTAATAGATTATATTAATAAAAGTAAGCATATGACATTTGATGTTGGACAACTTACATTTGATGAGACTACAACAATGACTGCTGATGCCCCAAATGAGTTTGACTTATATAAGTTAACTGGACTTAAATGGGCTAATAAGGATATAGAGGTAGAAACAGCATCAGGACTAATACCAGAAATATATTCTAAGAGAGCACCTGTGAGTGCTTTTCAATGGGCTATAGGATTAGAGTTCTTTATGGGAATAGATGATCCGTGGAAGATGGTCTTAACAACAGATTCACCTAATGCTGGACCATTCATACGTTATCCTAAGATCATATCATGGCTTATGAGTAACTCTAAACTAATGGATATGGCTACCAATGAGGTTCATCCATGGGCATTGAATCGTACAAGTCTGGGATGCTATGATAAAGAATATACCTGGTATGATATTGCAATAATTACTCGTGGAGCTCCAGCAAAAATACTTGGATTAACAGATAGGGGTCACCTAGGAGTAGGTGCTAAGGCAGACATATCAGTATATGATATTAATGTAGACGAATTTGACCCAACACGTAAAAGTAATGCTAAAGTTGTGGAGGATAAGTTATTAAGTAGTAAGTTAACCATTAAAGATGGAGAAATACTACACAAGGATGGTTCAATTACTAAGCTTGTTAATAGTAGTCATGTATGGTCTAATGTTAAGGGTCTAGAAGAAAAAGAAGATGCTCTGATAAAACGTATCAAACCTGAATTTAATAAGTATTATACTATAAAGTATGAGAATTATGGTGTTCCAGACCATTATATAGAACCTGAGACTAGAATAGATGTTGATTGTGAGGGATTATAATTGAAAACCATAACAATAAAAACTAAGAAATTAACACAGATACCAATTGAATTTGATAACATACTCCCCGAAGAGTTATATGATAAACCAAAGGATCAAATAGATAATACTATAATTTATCATGGAAATAAAGAGGAAGTCTTATCTACATATTATGATGTCTCTGTTAGTGGTATTGCTAGTAGTCCCGATAAATGCCTCATACACTTAATAGGTGACTATAGCCACGTGAAGTATATTGGTAGTCATCTAAGTTGTGGACTAATAATTGTAGATAGTGATGTTGATTTACATGTTGGATCAGAAATGTCTGGAGGTCACATCATTGTTAATGGTAATGCTGAAAGCTATGCTGGTCGTGAGATGAGTGGTGGATTACTTGAAATAATAGGTAATACTAAAGAATTATGCGGTTGTGCATATATGGGTCAATGGCAGGGAATGACTGGTGGAAAGATTATTATATATGGAAATGCTGGAAAACAGTTAGGTGAATCCATGGCTGGTGGAGAAATCATTGTTAAGGGAGACTGTGACTATCTTCCAGGAATCCATATGTCTAATGGTTATATACAAATAGATGGTGATGTTACACAGTGGCCTGCTGGACAAATGAAGAATGGAGAGCTAGTAATAAATGGTCATATTGAACAAACACTACAAGGTTTTAGGAAAATTGAGGCCGTGATCAACCCTTATATTCATGGAGAATACCATATAGGTCGATATAACCATTATATTGGTGATGAATCTGCTCGTGGTAAGGGATCTGTATGGATTAAAGAGTAGATATCTATGACTAATAATATTACATTACATGAAGATGAATTAGTAGAGTATATTCTTGATAATTTCAAAGAGAAAGCTATTCTTGAAGTATCATATAATAGAGTTTTCCTGCCATCTACTATACTTGCCATAAATAAGATGCCCGATAAGGTTATACTAAGTCTTAAGTTAGAGGGAAAACTGTTACATCAACATGTTGATATTAATATTAACGATATAAAAAAAGAGTTAGTAGAACTACGCTACACATATATGGGTGAGGAAACTGTTATTACTATTATATAAAAATAGTAATTAGGATTTTTTTTCTCCTAACTTATTCTAGGACTGTGTGTCTAGCTTTCAAGTCTTTTTCTGTTTGTCCTAAATCATTCATTAATTCAGCTATTAATGAATCAAGAAATACTAATGCACTTATCTCAAATATCGTTCCCATTGGAGATAATGATTGGTGCATACCACTAATCTGTCGGCGAACATAATTTTTCTCTGAATCTATTTTTGTTCTACCTTGAAGTTCTACTACAACATCAGATCTCTTTGCTAGTGTACTATCAGTATATGAGGTTATTGAAATTAATTTTGCTCCAATATCCTTTGCTATACCTGTAGTGCTTATAATATAACTGGTTTCTCCAGAACCAGAGATAGATACTAGACAGTCCTTATCAGTTATTGCGGGGGTTATTGTTTCTCCCACTACATAAACATTTAAACCCAAATGCATTAATCGCATTGCAAACGCCTTTGCCACAAGTCCTGAACGTCCTACTCCCATAATAAATATACTTTCTACACTTTCAAGCATATTAGCCATTGCACGGATAGTCTCACCATCAACAGACCTTGTTGTTTTAGACACATTCTCAAGTATATCTGTTAATGCTTCATCATAAATCATATTAATTCCCTAATAAATTTTACTTAATATATAATTTCAATATTTTTAATTATAGATGATATTATGATAAATATCTTCTTATTTAGTAATTATATTAAAATATATATTTGTATTTTACTAAATTATCAATTACAATAATTTTCTAGATGTGTATTGTATGAATCAAGATAAAAAATTAAGTCTAACAATCAATGATACTCTATTTGATTATAAACTCTTTGATACGTTAAATGCAATAGACTCTAACAATAGTCAAAGAGGTGCTGCTAAAGAACTTGGTATTTCACATACTGTTCTTAACAGACGCATATTGAATGCTGAGGATAAGTTAGAAAAAAAGTTAGTTGTTGTATCACCTAGAGGTTCTTTTTTAACAGATTATGCTAAAGAGTTACTTAATCAATATGAAGTATATGAACACAGACTAGAAGATATGGATAATAGTATTACTGTTGTTGGTGGTTCAATTTCATGTGAGTTTATTAGGCAGTTATCCTTAGCATATAATCTAGGCAATATTCATATTATTGAAACTGATCTTAATACTGCATTTGATTTAACTAATAGGGGTTTAATTGATATATTAGCATTTGATGATCCTGTACAAGCATATGTTAAGAACCTTGATCCTATACCTTTAGGTAGAGATAGTTTATTGTTACTGTTACATGATGATGAGAGTATTAGTAGTCTTAGGGATCTTAATGGTTTACAATTTGTTGAGGTTGAGAACTCTGCACAACGTCTTGCATGGACTACTCTTGCTAATTACGATATAGATTTTGATATTGTTAGGGTTGTGAAGTCGTTTCATGAGGCTATTCGTATAGTTGAAAATAATGAAAATCTGTATACATTCATTAATAAGAGTATGTCATATAGATATCAACATACAAGTAATATCATATCCAAAGATACCCAGCATATAATTAGTGCATTGAATGTTAAAAATGATAGTAATGTTGAAAACTTCCTTAATTTTGCATCTCATCAAGCACAAAAAACTACTGTTAAATTTGGTTTCGAACAATTATAAAAAAAATAGTGTGGGAGAGGATTATTCTTCTAATCTAAATCTTTTTATCACAAAGTCTTCATCAAGACTTAATACAAATGATGCTGCACGTGGTCCCTGCTTCTTACCAATAATTGTCTTATATATTGCTTGGAATGCTTTTTGTGGCTTCATCTCTAGGGATTCTAATATTTCATACATTCTATCATGGAATTGACTATCATCACTAAATGACTCATTTTCTAGGGCATCAGCAACTTGACTTAAGAATTGTTTCTGTTCATCAGAAATATCTATGCGTGGCATCTTCTTCATTACCTGGAACTTAACGAACTTTGGACCATACTGATCTAACCAGTTATCCACATATTCTAAACGTTGTAGGAATGTATTTTTATCATTATCACTTAATTCATCATATGATGTACCTACTAGTCTATCCTGTAACTGATTATTCTTTGCTAGGATCTCATACACTTTCTCTGGTTTTCCATTAGCTATTTGGTATGCTACTGTTAGGAATCTATATGATGGTTGGAATGGCATCTCATCAGCTACACCATTAATTTGTGATACTTCATAGATCTTCTTAAGTTTAGCTTTCTCTTTATCACTACTTCCTTCTTCCTGATCATATGCTATACGTTCTACTCTATCATATTGATCCATCAAGTCTAGGAAGTTCATCTTTGGTGAGAAATCTTTAGGTTTTAGTGGCTTGTTTCTGAATATAAAGTAGTTAAGAGTTTCTGGTTTTCCAATTTCTAGCCATGCTTGTGGTGTAAAGAATACTCCTTTAGATTTACTCATTGCATCCCCATCAAGTGTTATCCATTCATATGGTACAGGATATGGTGCTGGATAATTAAAGATTTCATCAGATATTACACTACTTACATCGTATGATCCACCACTTGCTGCATGATCTTTACCAAATGGTTCACATGTAATACCAAGTATGTTCCAACGTGCTGCCCATTCAACTCTCCATGTTAATTTTCCACGACCAGTTGTATAGTCTACTTCACCCTCATGTCCACATTGACATCTATACTTAATTATTTTACCCTCATAATCATATGCTTCAGTTGTGTTTACTCTTCCACACTCACTACATATAGCATTATATGGTAACCAGTCATCTTTTAGTGGGTGTTCTCTGTATTGATTGAATATTTCCTTAATTCTCTCTGTGTTTTCTAGTGCTATTTTTATTGAATCATTATAGATTCCATCCTGATACATCTGTGCACCACTTTTTATTTCTAAATTCTGGATATCAAAGGAGTCAAGTGTATCTGTAAATGGTTTCTGGAAATGTTCTACAAAGTTATCACAACATCCCTCTGGACATGGTATCTCAAAGTATGGTTGTCCAAGATATTTCTCATAATCTTCTGGTAGAGGGTATGGTACTTTTCTTAGAGGATCAAAATCATCAGCTATCCATATAGTTTTTGCTTTTTCTCCAAGGTTTCTTAACTCTTTACTTACAGCATTTGCTATGAATATGTCACAACTATTACCTATATGTACAGATCCAGAAATAGATGTTCCACTACCAACAATATATTCATCTCTATCTTGTTTACTTAGCTCTTGAGCTATTCGTTCTGTCCAATGTTCACTCATGTTATCACAATAAATTTTTAAAAATAATATCCCTTTAAGGATTCTCCTATATTAATAGATACGTTCTAATTAATATAGTCCTAGTAATACTAAAATTTGGTATTTACATTAATAAAAATACATTAATAATATATTATATCTAAATCGTGTCTTATATTTATTATTATCAAAATAGATATATATTATCCAATAAATATACTATAAATTAATAAAATTACCAGGACAAATATAATGTATGTGATTATTGTAGGTGCAGGTCGTGTTGGTCTAAAATTAACACAATCACTTGTACAAGAAGGATTGAATGTTACAGTTATAGAGGAAAATGAAAATATTGTTGAGGATGTAGCTCATGAAGTTAATGCTATGGTAATTCAGGGTGATGCTACAAGTGTTAAAGTCTTAGAGGATGCTGATATTAGTGATGCTGATGTATTTGTAGCAGTTACAGGTAAAGATACTGTCAATTTATTAACATGTGTTCTTAGTATGAGTTATAATAATATTTCTAAAACAATTTCACGTGTTAATGATCTTGATCATATTAAAGCATTTAAAAATGCAGGTATTGACTTAACTGTAAGTCCCGAGTCTACTGTGGCAACATATTTAGAGCGTATTATTACTAAACCTAAAATTGCTGATTTACTAGTTCTGGGTCGTAGATCAACAGAATTACTTGAGGTTAAGATTGAAAATAAGGATCTTTTTGGTAAGAATGTGTTGGATTATAGTCCTACAGAAAATTTTATTGTTTGTGCAGTGTATGAAGAGAATCAATTAATTATTCCACAAAAAAATACAGTGTTCCATGAGAATCAGAAGATATCTGTTCTAACTAAGTCTGATTATGTACAGGAAGTAACTAACTTCTTTGCACCATAATATATCCTACTCTTTTTTTTGATAAATATATTATTAGGTAATTCATTTTAAAAATAGTTATTTTTAGGTGTTCAACTATAATATTACTAATTATACAAAATATATTACAATGTAATATTACTAATTATATAAAATGTATTACAATGTTTGTATTAAAAAAAGTAATAAGGAGTAAATCCTTATTACATTAGAAACCTCAATGATACTTAGTTGTCATCAAATGCATCAACATCTGCTTTATCTAACCATTGGTTTACGATCTTAATAGCACAGTAGTTTCCACACATTGTACATGTATCATCTGCTTCAGGTGGTCTCTTATCTCTGATAGCTTTTGCATCTGCTGGCCACATTGCGTGTTCATACTGTTCAGTCCAGTTTAATTGTTTTCTTGCATCTGCCATCTTGATATCTTCTTGTCCGAATCTTTCCATATCTACAGCAATATCTCCTGCATGAGCACCAATCTTTGTAGCAATTACTCCTTCTTTTACATCTTGAGGTCCAGGTAGAGCTAAGTGTTCTGCTGGAGTTACGTAACATATGAAGTCTGCTCCATATCTTGCACATTGAGCTGCACCAATAGCAGATACTATGTGGTCATATGCAGGTGCAATATCTGTTACTATAGGACCTAACATATAGAATGGTGCGTTTCTACACATCTTCTTCTGGATGTTGATGTTTGTCTCAATTTCATTAATTGGGATGTGTCCTGGTCCTTCTACAATTGTTTGTACTCCTCTTTCTCTTGCTCTGTCTACTAATTCACCTAGTACAATTAACTCTTGTATCTGAGCACGGTCAGTTGAGTCAGTTAAAGCTCCTGCTCTCATTGCGTTTGCCATACTTAGACATACATCATATTCTTCTACGATATCTAATATTTGATCATAGTTTTCATATAATGGGTTTTCAGCATCATTGTGAACCATCCATGAGGATATGAATGAACCTCCACGGCTTACTAGTCCACCTTTTCTTCCTTGTCTTTTGAGTCTCTTAAGGGTTTCTCTGTTTACTGAACAGTGAATAGCCATGAAGTCTATACCATCTTTTGCTTGTTTCTCAATGTTTTTGAGCATGTCATCTGGATCCATGTAAATAGCAGAACCCTCATTTTCAATTGCTTCTACAGCTGTTTGATAGATAGGTACACTTCCAACTGGTTTATCAGTGTTTGATAATACAGTTCTTCTTATATGATCTAAGTCTCCACCAATACTTAATTCCATAAGGGTATCTGCTCCAGCTTCTTCACCGATTTTTGCTTTTTCAAGCTCCATATCTAAATCATTAATATCTGTTGATGTACCTATAGTACAGTTTACTTTTGTTCTTAGGTTTTCACCTATACCAACGGCAACAGTTTCTCTCTGGTTATTATCAGGAATTGCAATGTATCCTTTTGCAACCATTTTTCTAATATATTCTGGGTCTAACTTCTCATCAGCAGCAACTGTTTTCATAGCTTCTGTGATGTTTCCACGCATAGCTTCTAACATTTGTGTCATTTTCATTACTCCTAATTATTTTGTACTAAGTGAATTTAAGGAGAATATTTATTTTCATATATCCTCACATCTTAGTCTTGTTTAATAGTAAGATACCAATTATATTTAAAGGTTCTTTGATGTCGATTAAGTATTTTTTAAAAAAGACGTTTTTAGTAAGTTTTAGTTGTTTTTTGAAATTTTAAATTCAAGAAAT
>JAJQHG010000030.1 GCA_021199865.1 Methanosphaera sp.
CAGATACGTGATAAAATAATATATACTTATACAGATAGTCTTACTAAGCATAGAACATTACTTTCAAGTAGTGGTATAAAAAAAGAAATTAATTGTTTATTATACACATCATTACTAAAAATACTTTAGAAATATTATACAAATATAGTAATAGTGATGCTATTTGAAAATTTATACTGTATTTGTTGAACCTAAAACATCAGGAAATATTGGTTTTCTAGCCAGATCCATGAAGAATTTTGGACTAAAAAAGATGGTACTAATCAATCCAGGTACACTAGAAAATGATGCATATTATCAGGCAATGCATGCAAGAGAAATAGTACAGGATGCCCTGATATATGACTCATTAGAGGAGTTTATTGAGGATAAAGAAATTACCTCTATTATAGCAACAACAGGTACTCCTGGAGGTAGTTATAATGTGCCACGTATACCAATAACTCCAGAAGAATTAGGAAAAACAATACAGACAAATGGTAATGTTGCCCTACTCTTTGGACGTGAAGGTGATGGTTTATATAACCATGAACTAGAGCTTGCAGACGTACTTGTAAGTATACCAACAAGTGATGAATACCCTATAATGAATATAACACATGCAGCTACAATAATATTCTATGAATTATTTAAGAATCAGAAGAATTATCCTGTAGATGACCTAGATTTTGCAACATATGAAGATAAGAAGGTACTCGAAGAGTTAACTAATAATATTATTAGTAAGCTTGATTATCCTGAACATAAAGAAAAGCAGGCAAAGATTATTGCAAAGAGAATTATGGGTAGAGCATTTATTGCTGGACGTGAGGCACAAACTCTGCGTGGAACACTCAAACGTATAGATAAAAGAATTGACTCTCATGAGGAATAACATATGGCAATACTTAGTGATATTGATATAAAGAAATGTTTAGAAAAAAAGCATATCATTATTGATCCTATACTTAGTGATAAACAGATTCAACCATCATCAGTAGATTTAAGGATAGGTAATGAATTTAAAGGCTTTAAGATAACTAGTCGACCATATATTGATCCATTTGATAAAACTAGTCTAGAATCATATATGGACTCTGTTAATATAAGTGATGATGAACCATTCATAATACATCCTGGTGAATTTACATTAGCAACAACATATGAAACTGTTAAGCTACCTAGTGATATTGTTGCAAGAGTAGAAGGACGTAGTTCAATAGGTAGACTTGGTATAACAATGCATGTTACAGCGGGATACATTGATCCAGGCTTTGAGGGTAAAATTACACTAGAAATTTCAAATATTGGTAAGATGCCAGTAGCATTATATCCACAACAGAGAGTATGCCAAATAGTATTTGAAACAATGACTTCACCCTCAGCTAAACCATATGGTCACATCGACAGGGACAGTAAGTACATGAAACAAACTGGACCACAAGTAAGTAAGATAAAAGAAGATTTTGATATTATAGGAGATAAAGAATGAGTAATGAAAAAATGATGAGTATATCTAAGAAGAGAGGATTCCTTTACCCTTCATTTGAAATATATTCTGGAGTAGCAGGATTCTATGACTATGGACCATTAGGTGGAATGCTAAAAAATAACATTATGAATCTATGGAGAAAATATTATGTCTCCAGGGAAGGATTCTATGAAATAGAAGCTCCAACAGTCATGCCAAAAGAAACACTTAAAGCATCAGGACACGTTGATAACTTTACTGATCCTATGACAGAGTGTAGTGAATGTGGTGAAATATATAGAGCAGATCATATAATAGAGGCAGAAATTGATGATGATGTAGAAGGAAGACCTGATGAGGAATTAACACAAATTATTAAGGATAATAATATTGTATGTTCCGCTTGTGGTGGAAAACTTACAGATGTGCATAGCTATAATTTAATGTTTAAAACCCAGATTGGTGCTAGTGGAAAACAGACTGGTTACATGAGACCAGAGACTGCACAGGGAATATTCATAGCATTCAAACGTATAGCACGTTTTTATAAGGATAAATTACCATTTGGTATAGTACAACTAGGTAAATCATATAGAAATGAGTTATCTCCAAGACAGGGTGTAATAAGACTTAGAGAGTTTACACAGGCAGAAGCTGAAATATTTGTTGACCCATCAGATAAAAGTCATAAATACTATGAGAATATAACTGATCACATACTAAGATTATATTCCCAGAAAGAACAGCAAAATAATAGTGATCCCCTAGAGATATCAGTATCTGATGCAATAGATAAGAACATTGTTTCAAGCCAAATGTTAATATACCAGATTGTATTAGCACATGACTTCCTAAGAGATCTTGGAATACCTGATGATGTTATAAGATTCAGACAACACTTACCTGATGAGATGGCTCACTATGCAATAGACTGCTGGGATGCAGAAGTTTATACTGATGCATATGGCTGGGTAGAAATCATTGGTATAGCTGATCGTACTGATTTTGACCTTAAGAGTCATATGAATCATAGCAAAGAGGATTTATCAATATTCAAAGAGTATGATGAACCAAAAATTATTATGAAGACAAAGCCCTCATTTAATATGAAGAAGTTTGGACCTACATTTAAGAAGGATTCCTCTAGAGCAAAGAACATATTAGAGAATACTAATCCAGATATGATTATTGAAGCATTTGAGAATGATGGTGTATTCAAGTTCAATATTGATGATACTGAGTATGAGATAGATGACTCATTTGTATCATTTAGTACTGTGGAAGAAAAGATTAAGGGTGAGCGTATAGTACCACACGTAATTGAACCATCTTATGGTATTGATAGGATAATATACTCAACATTACTACATTCATATACTGAAGATGAAAATGATGAAGGTGAAATTAGAGCATACCTTAAACTACCTGCAAAGATTGCACCAATAAAGGTTGCTATACTACCACTAGTAAATAAGGAGCCACTTAGCGAACTAGCCCAAGACATAGAGATTACTCTACGTGAGAATAATATAATCACATCATATGATGCTAGTGGAACAATTGGTAGAAGATATGCACGTTCTGATGAAATTGGAGTACCATATGCTATTACTATTGATTATGATTCTCTAGATGATCATAGGGTCACAATACGTGATCGTGATACCTTCAAACAAAAGAGAGTAGCAATAAGAGATTTACCAATACTTGTTAAGGATTTAAGTGAAGAATTCATAGAATTTGATGATATACAAGAGTAGAGGTTAAGAATATGATAATTGATGCACATGTACATGCAGATACTAGGCCATTCGAGGATTTTAAGAATATGCATATGGGTGGAGTAGAAGCTATAGTTAGCTGTGCTCATGATCCACTCGAGATGAAGAAATCTAATGTTACAATAGAACATCTTAATCGCATAGTTAATGATGAACCTAAACGTGTTGCAAGAAATAATGTTAAGATGTATGTTGCTGTTGGTATACATCCAAGAGCAATACCCGATGACTATGAAAATGTATTAAATGTTTTACCCGAATACTTCAAGATGGATCACGTGATTGCTGTTGGTGAAATTGGATTAGATAGTATAACACCTATACAAGAGGAAGTATTTATTAAGCAACTACAATATGCTGATGAAAACAAGTTAAATGTTATTGTTCACACACCTCGTGGTAGGAAAGCAGAAGTAACACCTAGAACTATAGAGTTACTTGATGAATATATTAATCCTAAACAGGTACAATTAGATCATATTGATTTTTCTATTGTTGATATGGCTATTGATAAGGATTATTCTCTAGGTATAACAGTACAACCTGAGAAAATGTCTGTTGATGCTACAGTTAAGTTACTTGATGAGTATGGATATGATCATTTTGTTCTAGATACAGATATGAGTTCTGCTCCATCAAACCCAATGTCCCTAGTTGAGACTAAGTTTGCTCTAGAAGTTGCTGGTGTTAAAAATAGTGATATTGATAAGGTTATGTATAAGAATTTAGTTAAATTCTATGATCTTAAAATATAATTCTCCTCCACATTCCAACTTTTTTTAAGAATTATTGGATTCTTACAGTTTTTATATCTTAATAATTGTAGAAAT
>JAJQHG010000031.1 GCA_021199865.1 Methanosphaera sp.
ATATTTATTAGATACAATTATTGGGTAATGATAAAGAATTATATTCAAAGATAACTAAAAACAAGGATAATCTATAAAACAACATAGAAACCTAAAGACATGATTGGAATATGATATAGTATATGGATCTTGAGATAAATGAAAAACCTAAAATATGATATATAATCTAGAAATAGAATAATAGAAAAAAATAGGTGGAGAATTGAGATGTAAATTATATTTACTCTTTTATTCTCTTTTGAGCCTTCTGAATAACATTTTCTACGAATCTAGAACTGCTACCAAGATATGTGTGTGGATCAAGAGTTTCACTAATCTCCTCTTCACTAAGATATTCAAGGATTTCATCATGTTTTAGGATAATCTCTTTAAGACCAGTATCCTCCTCATATGCCTGCATTGCACATGAACGTACAAGGCTATATGCACTCTGTCTACCCATACCTTTCTGTGTTAACTTAGACATGAATCGCTCTGCCATAACTAAACCATTACTTGCATTAAGGTTCTTCTCAATATTCTCCTCATGGAATTCTAACTTACCAAATAACTTGATTGTGAGATTAAGTATATAATCTGTTAATATAGCAGACTCTGGTAGTATTATACGTTCACATGAAGAATTAGTTAAGTCACGTTCATGCCAGAGAGGATTATCCTGTAGTGCTGCATTTACATATGATCTTACAACACGACTTACACCACAAATTCTCTCACCTGTAATAGGGTTTCTCTTATGTGGCATGGTACTACTACCAACCTGTTTTTCTGGATCAAACTTCTCTCCAACTTCCATAATCTCAGTTCTTTGAAGGTTACGTACCTCTAAAGCCATCTTCTCTAGTGTTGAACATATGTTAGCTAAAGTCATAACATACTCTGCATGATTATCCCTTTGTACTACCTGATTGGAAATCTCAACAGGATTTAATCCAAGAATCTCTGATACTCTCATATGAATATCAAAACCAGTCTCACCAAGAGCAGCTGTTGTTCCAACAGCACCAGTCATCATACCTACACATAGATGTTCCTCTGTTAGATCAAGTCTATCTAATTGACGAGTTAACTCATCAATATATATAGCAAATTTCATACCATAAGTTGTTGGTAATGCATGCTGACCATGTGTACGTCCTATTGTAACAATATCACCATGCTCCTTTGTAAGATCAATTAATAACTCTATTAACTTAATGACTTTATCTCTTATTATGTGTATAGAATCCTTTAGTTGTAGTGATTGTGATGAATCAATAATATCATTACTTGTAGCACCATAATGTACATATTCACCTGCATTATTATCACATACTTCCTCTAATGCCTTCATGAGTGCAGCTATATCATGATTTGTAGCTCTCTCTATCTCATCTACACGTTCTTGTTTAACATATTCTGTTGTTGCTTTACGATTTATTTCATCAGCAGCTTCCTGGGGAATTAAACCAATTTCTCCCTCAGCCTTAGCCAGTGCTGCTTCAACTTTTAACATGTTTGCAAGTTTTGCTTCCTGTTGCCATATATTCTTCATTTCAGGAGTACCATACCTGAACTCTATTGGGTGTATTGCCATAATAATCATTCAATAATTTATTTCAAATAATCTAATTATAATTACAGTTTACTACTTACAATAAAAATAAGTATTATATATTAATAATTATGACTTTTTTTATTTTTATATTCTTAGATTAAGTTATTTATCATAAAAATAGTAGGTAAAATATTTTGAAGGTTAACACTATAGGAGGTTATATTTATCATCAAGAGACTTAATTGTTCCAGATGTAGAAAGTGTATGTATAACTAGTGGGTTACTTTTATGGTGTGTGATACTACTAAGACATAATAATACTTCTTCTTCATATCCTCTCTGACACTTTATGAGACCCTTATATTGTACTCTGGTGTTGTTTGTAACAGGCTTTATATTAATTACCCATAGATTAATATGACCTGACTCTATTTGTCCATAGAGATTTATCAGAGTACTTCCAAGTAGGTTAATTAATTCATTCTTCTTAATATTCTTTGTAGTAAATAAGTCAAATGCAATATATCTCTTCTTCTCTCTAATTGTAGGTGGTAAAATCTTAAGCTTCATAATATCACCATCTATAAATTATCCTTAATTATTCTAACACCATCAACAACACTATCCTTTCTTTTGTGAGTGTTCTCTATTAATCGTGAAGGGTTAGTTGAAATATACTTTTTTGCTCTGTCTGGATCTATACTTAGTAGTTGACTTAGACGAATAATTTCATCTGGACTTCTTACATCATAGAATGACTTAGAACCACTACTTATTATGATACGGAAATTATATTTATCCTCTAACTTAAATAACTGGTTAATCTGGTTAAAAAGACGCACCCTATAATAACCACTTGTATTAAGAACATTATGTAAATCAATATTAACAGTAATATTATTCTCCACAAGAAGCTTTGCTAGAATATGATTAATACCACTATTCTTGTTATTGTTATAAGGCTCATTAATAATATCTATACTTGGATTCTCACAGATTACACGATTAATGCTAGCATCACCACCATCAACCATTATAAAATCAGCCTTTGACCTATATTTTTGAACATTAGCATGTATTTGTGAAGCATTCATATTAGAAATCCTAACACCATTATATAAATTAAGTGAAGTGTTCTCACATAATGTATGAAACTGATTTATTCTATTATCATAATCTTTAACATCAAAAAATATGCATGCACCACTATAATCAAATTCACTTAGTAAATTAATAACTTCATTATCAAGCGTCACATTAAAATCATAAAAAATAGTCATATAAGTAATTCCTAGAATAATAAATTATTATAAAAAATAGTTATAAGAAGTCAAATAACTCATTTGCAACTTCTAAAGCATTTTTCTTTGACACAGGATAACTAGCAATCTTAATTCGAACATGTATAGCATCACCAGAATAGGTTAACACTAAATTCTCATCAAATGCTTCCTGCTTATCAAAACGTAAAAACAGATTACCTTTATCATCCATACGACGACTAAGTTCATCCTTAATTATGCTTTTATCATTGCTTGATAAGTTTTCATTAAGAAACGTTATGAAATCTCTATTACTTCGCTTCTTAGTAACTTTTTGGGATAATATGGTTATACTGTCACCGAAATGATCTTCATTAACAGTCTTTTCTACTAAAGGATTAGGTATAAGGTAACTAAAAGCGTTAATTACCTTATCTTCATCTTCAGTTGAATAAACAAATGTCCTATAAGTAATATTATGGATCATTTATCTAACCTTTTCAGCACCTTTACCTTTCTTTTTTAATCCTCTACCTTTCTTACCAGCACTAGTTAGACCTCTGTATACACGTCTTGTGTGCTTCTTAGAGCAGATCCAGTTGATATTATTATCATGTTGGATTGTAGGACATTGTGGGTCTACAAGGATTACTTCGTAGTATTTTGCTTTACCATCTTCCCAAACCCAGTAAGAGTTTAAAACCTCTAAGTTAGGATATTTACGTCCAACACGTTCCTCAGCCATCCTTTGAATGGATTTCTTACCTGAGATCTTATTTACACCCATTCTTTTTGGATCTCTACCGTTTTTGAAACGTGATTTTCTTCTTGATCCTCTTCTTACTCTGATTCTAGCAACAACATAACCTGTTTTTGCCTTGTAACCTAATTTTCGAGCCTTATCAATTCTTGTAGGCTTATCAATCCTAACAATAACTGGTTGTCTTCTCCATTTAGGTAATCTCTCGTTCATTAACTCTTTAACGTATGATTCACTTGGGTTTTTCCATGCTTCTTGCATATACTTATACATTTTATCTACCTCATTGTTCAGCCTTCAGGCCACATCCAATTTTAGTTTTTGTATACTTAGTATTGTAAGGAGTATAGTAGGAAAATAGTAATTCCTTTGATAGGATAACCTATCTCTCCTATAAATAATAACTAAATACATGTTTATTCATACCATATGGTATGATAAACTATAAAAATAGATTATTATAATTATAATC
>JAJQHG010000001.1 GCA_021199865.1 Methanosphaera sp.
TTCTCATAAACAATGTATAATTTAGGTAAGACTAAATATATATAGTAACTATTTTTGGTATACCTAATAATCATAGTTTTCTAATAATTAGATAATTAAAAAATAAAAAAATAAGAAAAATGGAGTTGAATTTATTTATATTTTACTTGTCTTATAACTTGATGGCTTAGTAGCATTATACAATAATTTAGACCATGTAGGCGATGATGAACCCCAATAGTTATCAAGTATAGTTACAATAGTTCCACTATTAGATATAGCACTACCCACAAGTGATGCCTGATTACTAATAAAGTTACTATATGTTACACTTAGATTTCCAGCATTTATTATTGCTCCACCAACATTAGCTTTAGAGGATAATGCCTGATTAGATGTGAAGTTACAGTAAGTCATTGTTGCATTACCACTAATACTTATTGCTCCACCACCAGATGCATTAGTACCATTAGCAATATTTGAGGTGAATGCTACATGTGTAATATTAAATGTTGAACCACTAAAATATATTGCTCCACCATATGTATTATTAGCCTTAATTACATTGTTTGTATAGCTAGTATAGTTAGAATAAAATGTTCCACCAAAGCTTGCTATTACTCCACCATATGCATCAGCTGTACCATTAAGTTTGTTTGAATCAAATGTAGAATTACTAACAACATAGTATGAGTAATATCCATACATTACTCCACCATAGGCATTTTTTCCTTTAACAGAGTTGTTCTTAAATGTAGCATTAGTTATTACAATCGTTGATCCTTCACTATACATTGCTCCACCAAAAGCAGATGAATTAGTACTTGTTACACTATTAGATGTAACATTAGTGTTAAGAATATTTACTGTAGCATATAACGTTACAATTGCTCCACCTACAGTAGCTCCACCTCCTTTAACGGAGTTATTACGGAATATATTACCATTTATCGATACATTACCACTTGAAATACTTAGTGCTCCACTTGTTGCTCTATAACCAATCGCTGTGTTATTAATAAACTGACAACCAAATAGGGTTGTATTAGAGTTTATTAGATATGCCGCTGGTCCATATACATCGGATCCATTAGCTACATTATTATAGAACATTACCTCATATAATACTACTCTATCAGCTGTATTTACAATACTTGAGGAATTTGTTTTATAGATATGGTTATTTCTAATAGTTGAATTATCTATTTCTAGGTATCCCTTAGCATATATTGCAGTAGCTGATGATGTAGCATTAGATACACTGTTTTCAAATATTGTATTATGTATTGCTAGAACTCCATCAGATATAATTGCTGCTGATGCATTAGTCTTAATTAACACATTCTTAAATGTTATATTATTTATGTATACTGTTGCATCACTTGATGTAATATTAAATATGTATCCTTCTGTATTATTACCATTGATTACTACACTGCTTGGATCACTACTTAATCCTGTTATGTTTACTGAGATACTTAAATTAATTTTTTTCTCATAATATGTTCCTGGATTAATATAGATTGTACCATTTGATTTTATATGATCAACTGCGTATTGGATTGTTTTGAATGGTGATGTTTTACTACCATCATTACTGTTACTACCATTAGTACTTACATATGCTGTTTGTAGACCTACAATTCTAATGGTTGATGTATATGTTGATGATGTATATACACCGTTTGAGTTATAGACTACTTTAAATGTAAAGTTCTTATTAATATCACTATAAGCTGGAGTATAATTGTATACTAATGATCCATTAGTTAAATTATATGTACCCATATTTGTATTATTTACATAGATTGTTACATTACCCTTAGATACATTCTTACCATATGAATCAGTGACTGTTATTGTAGTATTACCTTTATCTCCTATACTTACCTCAAAATCGGTTGAATTAGTATTAGTTGATATTTTACTTAATGTAATAGTATTTGTACCAGTACCTTTTAAATATGAATCTGTCTGATTATACACAGCCGTGATAGTATATGTACCTGCATCATATAATGATATTCTCTGATTAAGAGTAGCAACACCATTCTTAACACTGATACTACCTACATATGTACCATTAATATAGAATGATACATTACCTGTATTAACAGGATTCTTATTTAAATCTGTAACAGTAGCATTAAACACTACCACTTTACCAGTCTCTGTGCTAACAGATTTTATTGTTACATTAGTTGCCTTAACAAGATTTATTATGCTACTACCATTACAACCAGCATAGTAAGCATTTTCTCCTACCTTAACTGTAAGATTATTAACAAACTCAGTATAACTTTTTGTAAAGTTATAGTTTAGTGTTGCAAAACCTTTATCTGTAGTTGTATTTGAACCAATTGTTTTACCATTTACTTTAAAAACTACACTCACATTATATACTGGATTATTATTTTCATCCACTACTTTGAATATAAGTGCTGTGTTAACATTCTGATGTGAAGTAACATTAGTAACAGTTACTGTAGTATTAAGTTTTGTTACTGTAAGTATACTATTAATACGTGCAGAGTAATATACTGAGCAACCACTATATACAAATGTTATTTTATATGAATCCGCTCTATACTGTGATAATTGATATGTATACTTTACTGATCCATTTGATACTGATATTTTTGGTGAAACTGTTACTCCATTAATTTTAAAGACTGCATTTCCTGTAGCATTTACAGGCAGAGTAGCTGTGAATGTGATTGTGCCATTAGTTTTTGATGTAATATTACTGAATGTGATCTTTGGTGTCATAACTATTGTTAGTTGACTATTATTACGACATTCCTGATAGAAACTGTTTTCTCCTACAACTACAGTTAAATTATTATATGGATTTGTATAGGAACTATTAAAGTTATAGGTTATAGTAGCTACCCCCTTACTATCAGTACGTGTTGATCCAATAGTTTTACCATTAACCTTAAATACTACTTTCATGTCATTTGCAGGATTATTTTGATCATTAGTTACTGTTGCTGTTATCTGTGTATCCTCATTTTCATTAGTCGTAATATTATTAATAATAACACTTGTTGATAGTTTAGTTAAAGTTAGTGTAGTGTTAATTCTTACTGAATCATATATTGAGTTACCACTGTAGACAAGTGTTATGTTGTAGTCTTTTGCTGAATATAAAGGGATGTCATATACATAACTAACCTCTCCATTTACTACACTGATCTTACTGGATATTGTTTTACCATTTATCTTAAATACAACATTTCCTGTTGCATCACTAGGAAGTTGGGCAGTTAAATTAACACTAGTATTAGTTGTAGCATTAAAGTTATTCATGATGACTTCAGGTGTTATTTTATTATCTGAGTCATCACTTACACTTGTATTATTAACGTTATTAAAGTTTTGAATTATAGAGTTATTTTCAACTATTTTTGTATCTATAGTTTCTTCTTCTGTATCATTAATATTCTCAACAGAGTCTATGGTTTGATTTGTTTGATTATCATTATCTGTTGCTGATACAATAGATGTTGATAGGGTTAGTATTAAAAATATTATTGATATTAGAAGAATATATTTACTCCTTGAAAAATTAATCCCTCCTTAATTTAATAAAATTATTCAAAATATTTATCATAATACTTTGAATTATATTTATTTAAGGTAATAATAATTAATAATTGTTTCTAAAATGTATAAAATTTGTACAAAAATAGGGGTGGTTAATAAAATAATATATTAGAAGTATTAAATACTTCTAGATAAAACATAGTCAGCTAAATCACATAAAGATTTTCTAGCATCAGAATCAGGTAAAATATCTACTGCTTTCTTAGCCTCATCAATATAGTTATATGCAGTATCTTTTGCATATTCAATAGCATCATATTTATTTAAAATATCCATAGCCTCAGGAATAATACTCTCATCATGAGCCTCTAGTAATTCTACAAATCTATCACGATCCTCACTACTTGCACGCTCAAGAGCAGTTACTACCATAAGAGTCTTTTTTCCCTCAACAAGATCACTACCTACAGGTTTTCCAATAGATTCATCACCTGTAAGATCAATATAATCATCCTGTATCTGGAAAGCTAGACCAACATTTTTACCATAAGTTCGTAGAACCTCTATCTGTTCAGGTGTTGCTCCACCAATAATACCACCCATACTAGTAGCAACAGTAATAAGTGCACCAGTCTTGTTATAAATCATTTCCATGTATTCTTCTGAGGTCACATCAAATGTATCCTCAAAGGACATGTCCTGTACTTGACCCTCACAGATCTTAATACATGCATCTACTAATAAGTATAATGAGTCAATAACCTTCTCATATGATACATTATCATCAACAGTTCTAATTAAGATCTCATAAGCCTTACTAAATAATGTGTCACCAGTAAGGATAGCTAAAGGTTCGCCCCAAACCTTATGTACAGCAGGCTTTCCTCTACGCATATCATCATTATCCATTATATCATCATGTATTAAACTGAAAGTATGGATTAATTCTAATGATGCAGCAGCTTTTAGAGCCTTATCAGTTGATCCACCAACAGCTTGACAACTAAGAACAGCTAGTGCTGGCCTAATCTTCTTTCCACCAGCCTCAGTTAAATACTCTGAAGCCTCTCTTAATGTATCTGGTTGAAGAGTAGATAAAGTCTTACTAATCTCCTTATCAACATCCTCAGAGTATAACTTTAAAATCTCCACTATATCCATCATAATCACCTATTAAATACTTGTGCTTGTCCATTACGTAATATATGAACATCATTACCTAATTTATATCCTTCCTCTTCTGCTAATTCAACAAATGCAGCTAAGTGACTTAAATCACCGTGTGCAGGAATTAATTGTTGTGGTTGTAACATTCTAATAAAGTCTCTCATATCCTCAGGTCCAGCGTGTCCAGAAACGTGTAAATTATTATAGATACGTGCACCTCTCTCCTTTAATCTTCTGTATAATAAATCAATATTTGCTAAATTCATAGGATTAGGAATAGTTGATGCTGAGAATATTACATTATCTCCTGGTTTAATCTCAAAGTTAGTCTTATTATTAGCTATTCTAGGAAGTAATGCATCAGGCTCTCCCTGGTGTCCTGTAACTATCAACATGTACTTAGATCTATTCTCATTTGCCCTTGATAATGCCTTGTTAATAGCCTTAGAATTACCATATATACTTACATTACGTGGTAAGTTTAATATACCCATAGACTCTGCTATTGAACAGTAACGCTCCATTGACCTACCAAGAATTAATATTTTCCTCTTACTACGCTCTGCAATTTTAACAATAGCCTGTATACGTTCAATATGACTAGCAAATGTTGTTACTATTAATCCATTCTTATCTTCTAGTGGACCTTTAAGAACATCCTTCAAGAGATCTCTTGCAATTTTCTCAGAATGAGTTTTTCCCTCATTTTTCTCTTTCATATTAGTTGTATCAAGAATTGCAACCTTTACTCCCTTCTTTCCAAGTTCTCTGAATCTTCTGTAGTCTGGTGGTGGTGATACCATCTGATGATTATCAAACTTGAAGTCGTTTGCATATACTACTACTCCCTCAGGTGTATGTAGAGCTGCAGTAATTGTCTGAGGTATACTGTGTGTTGTTCTGACAAATTCAAGTGTAAGATTTGGAGATATTTGTATTTTTTCTCCAGGATTTAATGCCTTTAATGGATTATTTACCTTAAACTTACGTTCACTCTTAATTGTCTTCTCTATTAATGCTAAAGTATATGGTGTTGCAATAATTGGTGCATCATATCTATGTGATAACTTAGCTATTGCACCTATATGGTCTAAGTGTCCATGGGTACATACTATTGCTCTAACCTTACCATCCACTTCTCTCATTAATGTATCATCAGGTATTACTCCACGCTCTATTAAGTCTAAGCTGTGCATACGCGCAATATCTGTATCTTCATATATGTGTAGACGATCTAGGTGTATACCCATATCAAATATTATCACATCTTCCTTTACTTTCACAACAGTCATGTTCTTTCCAATCTCTTCATATCCACCAACTGCTATAACTTCAATTGTCAAACTATATCCTCCTTGCATATTTCTTTGTGTCTATATCCATTTGTTCAAGTATTTCTCTTGTTTTACCAGTAATAATTACTCTCTTTTGTTGAAGATCCTCTATGTTTGATGCTCCAACTAAAAACATTGCGGTTTTAAGTTCTCTTTGTAATTGATTAATCTTATTTTCTAAATAAATGTGTCCTAAATAGGAATCCTTTAAGAATGGTAGTGCTATACCAACACATTGTGCACCAAGAGCAATTGCTTTTGCTATTTCAAGTCCATTACGTATTCCACCAGACGAAATTACTGGAAGACTTGTTGATTCTAGTACACTTATTGTGCTTGTAGCTGTAGGTATTCCCCAGTCCCAGAATAGATTACCAAGACTTGGATATTCACTACGATAGGTTTCCACAGCAGCCCAACTAGTACCACCAACACCCTCAATATCTATAGCAGTAATACCTATACTTTCAAGTATCTTTGCATCAATAGAACTAATTCCTGCACCTGTTTCTTTAGCTATGACAGGTATATCTATTTGGCTACAAATTTCATCTATATCATCAATATAACCTTGAGCATTAATATCACCCTCAGGTTGTATGATTTCCTGTAAAGGGTTTAAATGTATTGCTAGTGCATCAGCATCAATCATATCGATTGCATCAGTTGCATACTCTACTTGTGGTGCACCAATATTTCCTATAACAAATGTATCTGGTGCTTTATCACGGACAACTGTGAATGTATCTTCTAGTTCAGGATTAACTATACCTGCTCTTTGGCTTCCTACACCCATAGCAATATTAGTCTTACCAGCTGCTATTGCTATATTTTCATTAATTTTCTTACTTTCTGGGTGTCCACCAGTTATTGCTGTAATTATTAAGGGAGTACTCATTGTTTTTCCAAAAATAGTAATAGATGTATCAATTTCATTATAATCTACTTCTGGAAGGCTTCTGTGTACTAGTTCTATGTCTTCAAAGCCTGTTGTTTTATGGTGTTCAACGTCATATTTTCGACAGATCTCTAAGTGTTCAAGCTTTCTATCGGATATCATCATTGTTTCTCCATATTAATAGAATGTTATTATTTTATTATTGTTCCTTTAACTTTTTGTCCTGAAACAGCTAATTGAATATTTCCTGGTACTTCAGCATTAATTATTTGTGATTGAATACCTTTATCTGCTAAGTCTAGTAATTCTTTAACTTTACCAGACATACCACCAGTTACATCAGATTGATCATTATTAGCAGTTGTAACATATTCTGAGTCCTTAGTTACTACCTCTAATAGTTCTGCATCAGGATTTGTTTTAGGATTATCTGTGTATATTCCATCAACATCAGATGAAAGAATCACACGATCAGCCTTTAATTGTTCGGCTAAGTATGCTATTATCTGGTCACCTGATATAATTGCATATTTCATGTAGTCATTATAGTCTAGTACTGCATCACCATATAGTACAGGTACAAATCCATTATCAACATATCTCTTTATTACTTCTGTGTCACATAATGTGATTCTTTTATTATCTGTTACTATGAATGATGATGGTTTTATTCCTATTGCTGGTACGCCTTTCTCATGTAGTTTTGTACATACCATGTAGTTTAGGAGTTGTACTGATGCCTGTGTACGACATACACCCTCTAATTTATATAAGTGATCATTAACATTTCCTATAACATCACCTATACCAAACTTTTGGGCATATATATGACCATAAGAACCAGCACCATGCACAATTATTAAATCATCATTATATTTTGAGACTTCCTGTGTAATTCTATCTAAATTTTCTTCATCTATTGTAGGCTCTTTAGCATCTTTTATGGTTATTGCACTTCCACCTATTTTTAGTATCATCATAGAAATTCACTTATCTTGTGTGATAATTTCACCATAAACTCCACTATCAGATTGTTCACACTTAAATGTTAAATAATCTTCACTGATCTTATTATAGAATTCATCAATATTATCAGGACAGTATGCATATATGCATCCACCACCACCACTACCAGTTAATTTTGAGCCAGTAGCACCATATCCACGTACCTTATATATCATATCAGATAACTCTAATGTATTAACTCCTAATGCATCAAGTAATCCCTGATTAATATTTATTAGGTTTGCAAGCTTGTTACTATCATTCTCTATAAATGTGTCCTTAGCCTCATTAACTAGTTCTTCTGCTGTAGAAAATATATTCTCTATTATCTCAGGATACTTCTCATATTTTTTTCTTACAGATTCAACTAGTAATCCCGTGTTTGCACTAATTTCACAGTTAGAAACTAGTAATGGTAGTTGCATGTTACAATCTATTCTATTGAGTTTAGATTCATTATCAATATATATTAATCCACCATATGTACTCATAGCTGTATCTATTGGACTAGCAGCACCCTGTATTTTTATTTCAATATTATGTGCATACTCAGCAATATCTTCCTTAGTAAGATTAGTATCAGTATATAATGCTAATGCCTTAATAGTAGCTACTGTTATTGTTGCAGATGAACCTAGACCTACACCTAGATACATATTGATGTCAATATTTAAATTAAAACCATTTTCAAATTCAAACATATTAATAGCTTCATAGACATAATCAGTAATCTGCTTATTATCTTCATCACATTGGTAGTTAAGCTTTTTATCAACTAATTCTAGTTGAGAAGAATAATTAATCAAATCAATATTTACACATATATTATTATCACAACGACTATCTAGTTCTACATTTACTCCTCTACTAATAGCAACTGCTATTGCTGGTTTCTTATATACAACTACATGTTCACCAAATAATATAATCTTTCCTGGTGCAAAAGTTTTTATCTTCATTAATTATCCACCAATACATGAATAGGAACTGTATAAGACTAAAAATAGTAACATTACTAGCATTAATCAATTATATTATTGACTAATAAAAACATTAAACTAGATAAAATTAGTAATCTCCTAGATTACATAACGACTAAATCTAGATACAAATACAATATCCACCTAATACTAGGCAAATTCCCCTTAATTGATTCTCTAGATATGAAAATCCATCATACCCTAAATTGTAATCTAAAAACAAATTACATTATTCACTATTATATGAGAATCTGTTAATAATAGATATATAATTCATATAATATATATATCTTGTTTTTATTAACTTTATGAAGGAATTCTATAATAAAATATAGATTCACAACATGAAATAAGTAATATAAAAAAAGAAATCAAATAAAATATATTTTATTTATTAATCTTAGAATAAATAATTAGTATAGTTATTATATAATATTGAATAGAGAGTAGATTATTATGATTAGAAAACCAGGTGTATTTGGATTATTTTATCCATCAGATGAAGATGTTTTAGAAGAAACTATTAGTGATATGTTTAGTAAGGTTTCAATAGATTTTGATACATCTAATATTGTATCAGGCGTTGTTCCTCATGCTGGCTATATTTATTCAGGCCTCAGTGCTAGTTATACTTTTAAGTCTATGTCTATGAATGAGTTACCTGATACTATAATAATTATTGGACCTAACCATACTGGTCTTGGATCAAGAGATATTGCTCTTAGTGATCATACTATTTGGAGTAGTCCTCTTGGTGATACTAATGTTGATGTAGAGCTTCGTGATAAGATCATTAGTATTGATAGGTATGCATATATTGATAATGATGCTCATCTTAAGGAGCATAGTATAGAAGTTGAGATTCCATTCATACAATACATTTCTAAGCTACAGGATAAGTCTGTTGATGTTGTTCCTATTGTAATGTCTAATCAGTCTGTTGATGTTGCTCTTAGTTTAGCTAATAGTATCTATGAAGCATCCCTTCAACTTAATAGGAAATGTATTGTTCTTGCTAGTACTGATTTAACTCATTATGAGTCAGTTAGTGATGCAAAAGTAAAGGACACAAAAGTATTGAATGATATTGAATCCATGGATATTAAGCAATTAATAAATGATATTATCACATACAATATTACAATGTGTGGATATGGACCTACTATAACAGCTATTTGTTATGCTAAACTATTGAATGCTAATAACTCTATTATATTAAATTATAGTAATAGTGGTGAATACCGTAAGGATTATGGATCAGTAGTAGGCTATGGATCAGCAATAATAAAACAATAACCTCCAAGTCATACTTTTTTATATAAATAAACTATTCTTATACAAAAATTAATTATAATTACTAAGTATTGGATCATAATATAAAAATAATCATCTAAAAACTAGTTAATTTCACAATTGGTGATTAAAAATAGAAATAAGGTAATAGAAGGTTAATACTTCTATTTACTATGAAGATTATATCTTTAACTCAAAGTCTGTAGGATCTAAGTCAAACTCTTCATCAGAAGATAAGATTCCTCTTTCTCTGAGTATTTGTCTAGCAAGTAACCAGTATACTAAAGCAATAGCTTTTCTACCCTTATTATTTACTGGTATTGCTACATCAACATTACTTAATAAGTTCTCTGTATCACATAATGCTACTACAGGGATACCATTCTGTCTTGCCTCAATAACTGCCTGTGAATCTGATCTAGGGTCAGTTACAAATAAGATCTTAGGTTCTATGAACTTAGAGTATTTAGGGTTTGTTAATGTACCAGGGATAAATCTTCCTGGGATAGTCTTTGTTCCTGTTACTTCACCGAATTTCTTTACTGGTGCTTGTCCATACTGTCTTGTTGATACAACAAGTACTTCATCAGGATCATACTTAGATAATAATTTTGCTGCAATAATAATCTTATCATTACTACATTTTACATCTAATACATGAAGACCATCTGCTCTTACTCTGTAAATATATTTCTCCATATCTTTTGTTTTTTGTTGTGTACCTATGTGTAGACCTGCTGCTAGGTACTTATCTAATGGTATTAATAATTCTGACATTCTTATACCTCTAATTATATTACTTTTTTAATATTTTCCTTAAAAAGTCATAAGCCTATATTTAATACTGCATACTAATTGCATTATAATAACATTCATCAATACATGCTTGACATCCACAACACAGTGAACTCCTAGTAACTATAGTATTATCTTCAAGAGTAAACACATTCATTGGACAAATATCAAGACAATCAAGACATTTGATTCCTATACATTTAGTATAATCAATATTTATAAGCATATTTTCCTGTTTTATAAATCAGCCATCTTAGGGTTTAATAATTCCTCTTCAATTCTGACTAATTCATTTAGTTTAGCAATTCTTTCTCCACCAGCTGCTCCAGTCTTAATTATTGGTGTGTTAAATGCTACAGCCATATGTGCAATTGTTTCATCAGTGGTTTCTCCAGATCTGTGTGATACTACTGGTACATATTGATTCTCTTTAGCTAATTGAATGGTGTTATATGTATCAGAGACAGTACCTATCTGGTTAGGTTTAATAATTAATGAGTTACCTGCATTAGCTTCAATACCCTTAGCTAATATCTCTGCATTAGTAACAAATAAGTCATCTCCACAGATTAAACAATCCTTACCTGATTTCTTTGTTAACTGTGCAAATGCTTCAAAATCATTCTCCTGGATAGGATCTTCTACATAGAAGAATTTGTATGTATCTATTAAATCAGCAATATAATCAATTTGTTCATCAACAGTTCTTGATGTACCTTCACGTTCATATACATATTTCTGTTGATCTTCATCCCAGAATTCACTAGAAGCAACATCTAATCCTGGTCTTACTAGTACACCTGTCTCATCACTAATTTCTTCACATGAGGAAGTTTGTATCTCTAGAGCTTCTTCATTAGTTAGGTTAGGTGCCCATCCACCTTCATCTCCTTTACCACCAGTAAAAGTAGAATCTTTCTCTTGGATCTTTGCCTTAATTCTTCTGTGAACATTAATGTTAGTGGTTATTGCCTCTGTAATGTTTGATGCTCCAACAGGTATTACAAGGAATTCCTGTATATCAGGTGCATTCTTTCCTGCATGAGCTCCCCCATTAATCATGTTACCTAATGGGTATGGTATTGATGTAGGCATGATTCCACCAAGGAATTTATATACAGGTAAATTGTAACTTGATGCGGCTGCCTTTACTGTTGCCATAGATACAGCTACTGCAGTATTACCACCAATGGTTGAAAAGTTATCTGTACCATCAATTTCTTTTAGTACATTATCAATTTCTCTAACATCTTCAGCTTCCATTCCAATAATTTCAGAAGAGATTAAGTCCTCAATGTCTTCAACAACTTGATCTACTCCACCATCAGGAAATGATGTGACCTCATTAATTCCAGTACTAGCTCCACTAGGTGCAGCTGCTCGTCCAAATCCATTCCATGTTAAAACATCAGCCTCAACAGTTGGATTTCCTCTACTATCTATAATTTTTCTTAAACGTACGTCTTCTATTACACTGTCCATAAAAAACACCTCTTTTTAAATGTAGAAATAGTTGCTTGATTAAAGGGCTAGTTTTTATCTTAAAAAGTGTATAAATAAGGATTTTATTGATATATATGTTTAAAATAATTACACATCAATATCATCTTTAACTACTGCATCTAATGGAATTACTCCTTCATCATATTCATTTATCGCTATTTTAATTGGATCATCCTCAACACTAAATTCAACTAATGGTTTTGCTCCCATAGATATTTGTAGTGCTCTAGAACCAATTAATCTTGCACGTTCAAATCTTGTATTTTCCCTAGATTCCATATTAAATACTCCTTAGTTAGTAATTTTTTATTTAACAACTTTTAACTAAATAATCCTTAAACTAAAGGTTTGAAGGAGGAGTCCTTATTAAATGGAGTATTACTCCAATAGTAGCTCCTTGTTTAGTTTAATGTTTACCATACATCAACATGTGTAATAAACATTCTTCTACAACAATATTTTGTAATTCCAAGATCATCTAGAACATCATCAGGGTTCTCACCATTTTCAGTTCTTTGAGTGAATTCATCAAAACTTGCTGATATAACTTTTCCACATGAAAAACATCTTACTAGTAACATATAAAATTACCTGTAACTTTTTTGTTTTCTTGCTCTTGCACCTGGTCCACCAAATTTCTTAGATTCTGAACGACGTGGATCTCCAACTAACATTGTTCTGTCATATTGTACATATTTCTCTTTAAGACTCATATCACCAGTGTATTCTACTAGACCTTTAGCAATAACCATACGTGCAGCTTCTGCTTGACCCATGATTCCTCCACCAATAACTCTTACACTGATATCTACGGTGTTAGCAACATCTCCTGCTAACTCTATAGGCTCAGATAGTTTTAGTCTTGCTAATTCAGGTTCATATAATTCTACTGGTTTACGGTTAACTCGGATTCTACCTGTACCTTCCTTTACTGTACCTCTAGCAATAGCGGTTTTTCTCTTACCACTAGTATGTACTGTTTTACTCATGTTATATTACCCCTAATTATTTAAAATTTAGCACCTAATAGTTTTGATACTGTACCTAACTCCATACTCTTCTGAATGTTCTTAGGTTGTGCTTGTTTGACTTCTTCTACTTCCATTCTCTCTAACTCTTTTGGAACACCTACATTAACCTTAAGGTTTTTATATGCTGTTCTTCCATGAGCTTTTCTGTATGGAATCATACCTCTGACAGTTCTTCTAAATATATCATCTGGTCTACGTGGATACTTTGGTCCTAAATCCCTTGGGTTTGAGATACTTGCCCTGTCCACTCTTTGTTTATATCTAGCATATATAAAGTCCTTATTACCAGATATAATGATTTTTTCAGCATTGATGATAATTATTTCTTCCCCATCTAAGAGTCTTTTACTTACTGTACTTGCAAGTCTACCAAGTACAAGTCCTTCTCCATCGATAATTGTTACCATTCAATTCACCTACTTTATGATTGTTACGTTAGATCCCTTAGGATTTTCAGCCATAAGCTCCTCAATCTTTAGGCATTTTCCACCTGCAGCAGTGATCTTAGCCTCTGCTTCTTTAGAGAACTTAAATGCAGCTACAGTTACTTTACGTGTTATGTTACCTTCACCTAGAACTTTTCCTGGTACAAGTATTGTATCATCATCTTTTGTATACTTATCAATATGATAAACATTAACTTCCTTATTTTTTCTATTAGCACGTTTTAAGTCGTTAGCAACAGCTTTCCAAATAGGAGCGTTTTCTGCAGATGATTGTTTGGTGAGGGATTCTATTAATTTTACAGTGTTTGGATTTGTTTTTGTTAATTTCATTTTTCCTATTCCTCCTCATTCACAAAATTTATGATATTATCTGCTTTCTGTGATAATATATCACATGCTATTGTAAGAACTTCTAATGGTTTTATGGATCCATCAGTCTCAATATTAAATATGTACTTTTGATCCTCAAAGTCTACTACTATTGCATCATCATCTTTCTGGGATAATCTCTGACATGTACGGCATGTAGAACAGTTCTCAATATTTTTGATGACTAATTGATCATCCTCATTTTGTAGAACTTTTCTTGGGCATTCATTAACATATTCTTCTACATCACTAATCTTATCGTTATCAATTGTGATTTTAGGATAATACTTATATCCACATGTTGTTGTTGCCTGCCACTTAGCATGCTCAGAACCTAAACCTAATTCAGCTATAGCTTCTAATTCAACTTCTTCATTTTCCTGAAGTCTTACTATTGGAATTGTATCATAAACTGGTTTTATGGCTGGGTCGTCTGATTTAAGATCTTTTGAATATACTACTTTAGGACCTTTTTCTTTTAAAAGAAATGAAACACTACAATTTGAACAATGACTGTCACAATCACATTCAGAAGGCATTACATATGACTCTAAATCTGTAACTAAAGGAATTAATCCTAGTCTATGTGCTAATACTTCATCAAACATCTTAGCATCATTCTTGTAGATGTTAACATCTTCAATAGCTAATGTAGGAATTTCAACAAGACATATCCTTCTGATTGTATTTATAAAAGTATCATCTACACCTTCTACTACAAATACAGCCTTTTCATCATTCTGTTCTCTAATTTCTATATTCATTATTGACCCTTCCTATAAAATACTTATACTCTTCTACCCCTTTTACCACCAGGTCTGCCTGTACCATCGTGAGGTATAGGAGTTACATCTTCTATCTTACCAATCTTGATACCTGCTCTTGCTAGTGCTCTGATTGTTGCCTGAGCACCAGGTCCTGGTGTTCTAGGACCGTTTCCTCCAGAAGCTCGTACTTTAATGTGAAGTCCAGCAATTCCTTTTTCCTTTATATCATCAGCAACACGGTTTGCTGCTTCCATAGCTGCAAATGGTGATGATTCTTGTCTATCTGATCTTACTACTTTTCCACCAGACCATTGTGTGATAGTCTCAGCACCAGTAATATCGGTAACTGTTATAATAGTGTTGTTGAAAGATGAGTAAACGTGAGCTACACCCCATTTATCTTTTTCTGCCATTATATCACCTTAAAATTATGTTTATTCCTCAACAGGTTCTTCCTCGTTAGTTGCTGGTGCATCATCTTGTGCTTCAAATCTTTTTGCAACTGGTGAACCTGGATAAAAGTCTATATTGTCTTCATCAGCCTTTTGAACTAAGTGTCCTGGTGCATTAATCTTCTTACCATTAAGTGTAATATGACCATGTACAATGAAGAGTCTTGCTTCTTTAGCTGTGTTACTTAAACCTTTCTTGTAAACTAAAGTTTGTAGTCTTCTTCTTAAAATATCCTCAACATTTAAGTCTAAAACTTCCTCTAGTTTAGCATTTGGTGAGATGATTCCTAATCTAACAAGATGATTTAATAATTCTTCTTCCTGTTCTTGTCTTTCATCTACATCCATACCTAAGATAATACGAGCATCTCTTCGGTATCTTTTAACTTTAGAATCAGCTTTCCATATTTCTTTCTTGTTCTTTAATCCATATTTTGCTGATAAGTAATTCTCTTCTTTTATACGATCTGCATTCCATGGGTGAGATGGAGTGTCATATTGTTTTCGTGGTTTCTTTGGATGTCCCATAATCAAATCTCCTTTATATTATTTTATAATTAAACTCATGGTTTTGATCTGCTTACACCAACACTAGAACCATGTCTGAATGTTGATTTTGTTCTCTGACCACGTACTGGAAGACCAACCTCGTGTCTTCTACCCTTGTAACTTCTGATCTTCTTCATTCTGTTTAAATCATCACGAATAACCATATCAAGGTCTGCTTCAATTAAGTGTTTGGTTTCACCAGTTTCATAATCGTTTCTTCTGTTTAAGAACCATTCTGGTATTCCGAACTCTTGAGGGTTCTCTAGTAGAGCCTCTATTTGCTTAACTGACTCATCATCAATATAACCGATTTGTGACTCTTGATCTAAGTCTAATACTTTACATATTGCAACAGCAAATGCTTTACCGATACCTTGAATTTCAGTTAGAGCACTAGCTATTGTTTTGTTTCCGTCAACGTCTTTACGAGTTATACGAACCATATGTCTAAATTCTTGTTCAGCCATCATATTGCTCCTTTATTTATTTAAAAAAATGCTAGATTAAACTAAGTGTGTAAGTAATTTCTATATTAGAAAAATAAGCTTTGAATTATTATAATTAATTTTAAGGATATCTAGAGGATTATTATAATATTATATAATCTGTGAGTGTTAATCTAGTTAAAAAACAGCACCCTGTTTTATTCTGTGATTATTAATAAGAAATAACATGAAAAAAAGTCATTTGTTAATGAACCTTCTAGATACATTTATTTTAAAAATAATTATAAGCGCCGAGACTGGGATTTGAACCCAGGAGGAGATAACTCCACAAGATTTCCAGTCTTGCGCCTTACCAAGCTAGACTATCTCGGCATCTACTCTATAATTATTAAATAATAAGATCTATCTTCTCAATATATTCTCCTACATCCATATAACCATAGATCGAAGACTAATATCGAGAACGAGCAGATATACTCTACTGATTCATTATATGCATCTTACATAGCCAAAGCTAATCCATGTAAGAATATGATATTATATTACTCATAATATCTAAATATTGACCTCGCCCTTAACTAAATTAAAGGTTCTACAGTTAATAAAAAATTGATATGATGAAGAACATACATTGAAAATAATATTTTTTATCATTTTCCTATGCAATTACTTCCACATCATAGGGTATGTTTTTGGTTCTATAAATACTTTTTGTATATTAACACTTATTTTTGTATCATTACTAATTATTTCATTAGCACTATAAAGACTTGTACCAGTAGCTAATAATTCATCCTTTAGAGTCATGAGTGCAACAGTATTGTTTTCATTAATATTTTTATTTACCTTAACTATACCTGAATTTGCAAGGTTTGCTCCGTGAGCTATTGCATCAACAGCAGAGTCCTTAACATATATCTTCTTAACATTACATGTTGTATACTCTAATGGTTGTATTAATTGTCTAAGTAACCTTTCATCATCATCATCCTTATAGAATACGTAAGCATCTTTAATATCTTGTAGTGTTGTTATATTATCTTCCTCTGTAAATGATCCAGCCAGGGTACGTCTAAGTTCTGCCATATGCGCTCCACAACCAAGTGCTTCACCTATATCATGACAATATTTACGTATATATGTTCCAGACTGACATTTTATTCTAAATAGTACATCCTGATTATCCCTAATTTCTAGTAGTTTAATCTGATATATTTGTCGAACTCTTAATTCACGTTTAACTGCAGATTTTACTGGAGGTATCTGATATATTTTACCAGTAAATTCATCTAGGATATTAATTATATCCTCCTCATCCACTTTCTGGTGTAGTCTCATTAGACAAACATACTCTTTTGGTGATAGTAATAGTAGAGGTAATGCTTTTGTAGCAGTATTCATAGCTACTGGTAGTACTCCTGTAACGTTAGGATCAAGTGTTCCACCATGACCTGTTTTAGATACATTCATTATATCTTTAACCCATTTATCTATTTCATGTGAAGTAGGACCTGCAGGCTTATCAACATTAAATATACCTTTATTAATATAATCCTCTATACTACGATCCTCTGGATTACAACCATAATCATAATCACTTTGAGCTTCACATTTATACTCATATTCACTCATAGACAATCAATTCTCCATTATAGTAATACTCTATTATTATTATTTTAAATTATTTATCATTAATAGGATAATATAATTGAATTATTTATCATTAAGATTAGTTCTATTAAGAATTTTCATCAAGAATAAATAATAATAATTATTGGTAAAATAGATAAATTGGAGGAGAAAATAAGAATATAAAATTATGATCTTAATACTTTTAATAACTTAGTAAACTTTAGGGATGTCCTTGGTGAAAGTTTTAGGAACATTTTAATTATATCCGTTGTACCAACATTTTCAAGATCTAACTCATTTGCTAGTTTTACTAGTTTATTAAAGTCATCATCATTAAGAGATAATACTACATCTCTTACTGCAGGTAACTTCTTAATGATACTATATGGTATTGCGTTATCTGTTAGTTCATCATAATCTTCAATAAAATTTTTAAGATTATTCCTAGAACAATCTCCTTCTTTTACTGCACGTGCAGCCATACGTCCAGCAGCTTTTCCTCCAAGCATTCCAAGAATTAATCCACCACCCTCTATTGGGTCTACTTGTCCTGCAGCATCACCACATAAAATTATATTATCACCATATACTTCATTATGCCATCCACATACTGGATCTCCACCAACATTTAACTCTACAGGTTGTGCATTCTTTGTATACTTAGATTCACTGATAAATTTATTTAGTGCATCTTGAGCATTTTGTTGAGAATCACCTGCTATACCAATACCTACATTTGCTATATCATCACCCTTCGGGAATATCCATATATATCCACCCTTAGCATATTGTGGACCAAAAAAGAATTCTAGTGTTTCAGGTTGAATATCCATATTACACATTTCATATTGTGCACAGGACATCATATATTTAGATTCTACGATACAATCAAGGTTAACCATCTTACCTATATTAGATTGTGGTCCATCAGCACCTATAACTACCTTAGCCTTAATCTTCAGTTCTCCCTTGAATGTGTCACAGGTAATAATGAATCCATCATCAACATGTTCTAAATCTTTAGCTTTTGTTTTAATCATTATCTGTGTACCAGCACGTGAAGCATCCATAGCCAAATGTTTATCAAATACTTTACGCTCTAATACGTATCCATGTTCAGGCAAGTATTTACCATCAATATACATTCTATTTCCATCAGGTGAGTTTATTGCTCCATTATATATTTTGCTGGAAATCCATCTAGGATCAGGTTCTATGTCTAGCCATTTAAGTCCACGATCATATACACCCTCTGCACAACGTTTTGGTGAACCGATCTCTGACTTCATATCTATTAGTAAAACATCCACTCCTTGTAGGGATGCTTCCCTTGCAGCAATTGATCCAGCTGGTCCAGCACCTATTACTACAACATCTTTCTCTAACATCTAATCACTATATAAAAAAATTTAATACATTAATTATTTAACATATAAAAGATTATTACTATTTAAAAATTTACATAATTTTACTTTACGTATTTAATAAAAATAGAAAATCAAGGAGAAAAGGATGGGGTTAATAATTATTTATATTCTTCTATGAATTTGTTTATTAAATATGCTGATATACTTATATCTGATACTGGTGGCTCTATCTCATCAGCACTGAACCATTTAGCATCAGTTATTTCTTCTTCATCAACATTTATTGTACCAGAGTCATATTCTGCAGTAAATCCTAGCATTAATGAGTTTGGAAAAGGCCAAGACTGACTATCTACATATTGAAGATTTTTAATTTTAAGTCCTACTTCTTCTGCTACTTCTCTGTGTACAGTTTGTTCTATTGATTCACCAGCTTCTACAAATCCAGCTATTAATGCATAAGTATTTTTTGCATGACGTTTATGTTTAGCCATGAGGAGTTTATCATCCTTAACTATAGTTACTATTATTGCTGGTGCTATACGAGTATAATGTACTTGTCCACAGGAGGGACATTTTAACATCATATCATTATCATCAAGGACTGTCTTAGTACCACAATGTCCACAGTACTGGTTTGAGTTATACCAATCATTAACAAGTACGGCACGTCTTGCCATTTGATAATCTTCCTTGTTAATATTATAAAATTCATATAAATTTGTATATTTATCATCATCATATACATTAACTACAAAACAAGGCTTATGTTTAAAGACTCCTATGTATAAAATGAAATTAACATCAAAAATATTTAATTCTTCTCGTGTAACTATAGGAATAGTGTTGGATTTATCTAAATATAATTCACGTCTGTTATTAAAGATAAAATAATATGCCTCATCATCACAACAATAGTCTAGGCTAAAATCAATCATATAATTATCATATAATACATCACATTTCATGTTAATATATATGTAAATTAATGTTATTAAAAGTATGAAAAATAAGAAAAGTTAACAAAATAAAAAAAATAAGAAAAAGTGAATAAAATTATCCTTCATTATATATTAATCCTCTAGCACGTGCTTGGAAAAGCAATAAGAATGAAGAAACAAATGTATATGCTAATATGCCTCCAACAACAGGAATCATGCTGACTATTCCACTGATCATGACAAATATAATGACAAATATTAGCATGATAATATAGAATGCAATATATTTCATTATACCAATAGAATGAATCTTACATAATACGTATCGAATATCTAAAGAAGAACGGATACTATTAGTTTCTGCTAATCTATTGCATGCTATAGTAAGTATCAAACCCAATATTATTAGTAAGATTATTCCTATTATTATTAAGATTCCAAGATCCATAAAGAAATTAGTAGCTAAATCTTGAGGAATTAAATTTATAAGTTGATTATAATCAATAACTCCCATAGTTTGAATTGTAGATTGATTGACATAAGATGTTATCTGAGTTAATTGATCACCTATACCAAGGAAAATTGAAGCAAGGATTAGTATCACTAAAGGAATTATTGCATATACAATAGTGGTAACCATTAATTTAATTCCAGAAATAATATCATCAACAAAGTCAATCATAGGAATATCCAGTGATCCTTCAATAGTTGATTTAGTTACCTGGATAGATATACCAAATGTTAATAGAGTTAATACAATGTTGATAATCGCAGGTATAATTACTATTGTACTATCATTATACATAGTAATTACA
>JAJQHG010000017.1 GCA_021199865.1 Methanosphaera sp.
GTATATAATTATATACTTTCTTTTTTTATCTTGCGAATAATGTTGGGAATTATTATTATTCCACTAATTATCCTGCTAATTATAAATATGGGTTAGTATTACTTTTCTTTATTTCACGATCAAGGTAATGACCTATTATTCCACCAATTATTCCACCAATTAAGTAGAATACTATGTATATATAATATGATGAAAGTATGTATATTAAGTATGTTTCACCATACATTAAGTAAATAGATCCAAGTGATATTACTGATACGATTATAATTCCGAATATTGATGTAAGTGTAGCGGCTACTACTGAGTCACCTAACGTGTTATTCTTAATAAATGCTACAAGTATGCATGTAATGATAAAATAAGGACCCATACCTGAGCTAGATCCACCTAATAGGTAAAATAAGGTTATTAGAATAACTCCGAGTGGAATTGCTTTTCCTTGTGTAACGTAGTTAAAATCCATTTAATTACCTCCTTATCTTAATAATATATTCATATTCTTTAATAAATTATACTATTCATTTTCTTCTCCAAGTAATTCACATCCAAAATAGTATCCTAGTGAAGCACCAATAACACCAATGATAGTATAAAGTATTGTATACACAATAGCAGATTGTACGATAGAAATAGCATATATTGAACCTTGGAAATAATATGCATAGACTAAGGATAAAATAAGTGAGATAATAGAACCTAGGAATACACCAATACCTGAAGCAATCATTGTAACTTCATGAGTATCATGTTTCATTATACCTGAGAATACTCCAACAAATAGCATCAATGAAAGTATAACTGTAATATCACTACTAACTATGGATATTAATATAACTAGTAGAGCAGTTAGGGGTATGGTTTTTCCCTTAAAAATAGTTTTTAATTCTATATTTTCAAACCTCCAAAAAAGAGTAAAATATAGACATATATAGTATGTCTATTCTAGGCTTTGTCCTTCAATAGCACTTATCTTATTAGGGAAGTATGTATCAATAATATATTCAAGACCATACTTAGAGAAGGATTGTTGTTCTGCCTTACGTCCAAGTTTTAACATCTTCTTAATTTCAGTCTGCCAGAAGTCAGTTTGATAACGTGGATCACCAGATAACTCTTTTAGACGGGTAACATCAATATCTTTAAGTTTATCTGTTGGTAAATCATAATTAATGATATCTGATGCTGTTACTCCTAGGAACTTAGCATTAGGTGTTGCAAGATCATGGTTTACGTGTGCAAGCTTTGCACTACCAGAAATAATTACCATGGCGATGTGGAATCCCCATGGATCTCCGTCGTTACAAATGTATACTGGTACATTTAACTCATCACTTGTACGTCTAATAAATCGACGTGTTGCACGTGCAGCCTGTCCTTTTAGACCAACAATTAAAGCATTAAAACGTTCGTATGCTTTTTCTTGTACCATACGATGATACAATCCCATGGTCTCTACACAGATAATTCTATCAACATCAGCATCAACAATCTCAACATCATCAACTGTAGGAGGAATAGTATAACCACTCTTTCCTAGACGTAAAGCATTAAATTCAACATCTTCATCACGTAGAGTAATATCTCCATATACACTTGCACCATCCTCTTCAGGTAGTAATCCAAGGTTTTCACGTGATACTCCGAGAGTTACCTCTATATCCTCTGTGATATTGTTTGATTCTTGCTGGTTATCAAATCCAACATCCCATCCTTCAGATACATAGTACATCTCCCTCATAGTAGCTGTTTTCTGGATGTCTACAAGCTCTTTACAGAAGTTACCTACACACATCATCTGTGCCATCTTCTTGATCTGCTTTACATTTCCAAGAGATCTTGTACCTTTACGATCACCTAGTTCAAAGTATTTTTTATCAGGATTATAGATAATATTACTTGTTCCTCTTGATGGTATCTGGATTGATGGTACTTCTTCTTGTAATACACTTTCTAGTACTTCATCACCCATGCCTCTAAGCTTGTTTAATGCAATTTCTTTATGTTTCATCATAATTAATCTATACCTCCATCATATTGTTCTTCTTGAGAGAAGTCTTCTTCATCAACTGTTTTCATTCTAAGTTCTGGTTCTTCTGTCTTAATTTCCATTGGCTTAATTTCTGGTTGTTTAAGACGATCCTTCATATCCATAATCTTAGCTTTATGTGTTACTTCATCCATTACTTTCTCATATTCTGGTATGTCACGTTCTGCTAGTTGTGCTGACTGTTTGAGGATAACTGGTACTAGATCTTCAAATACTTTAGCCCTCATTTCCTCATTCTTTGCAGCTTTCTTTGCTCTTAAATACTTCTCTAGTTTACGTGCAATCTTCATTGTTGCTTGACGTACTTCACGTACAATCTCCTCTTCTGGTGCAACACTCTGTTTACCAGTAGAAAGGTATGGTACATTTGTTGATATAATATTTACAAACACGGTTATTGGAGCATTATCCAAATCTCTTATACCATAACGTCTCCAATCAATACTTTTTAGAGCCTCTGTTATTGCACAGCTTCCCTGATCAAATGATAGGGGTACTCTATTAGCAAACCTCATGATCTCAGCTTTTTTCTGTGTACCAACGCTACGTCCAGCTTTTCCACCATATGCTATACCTGCTTCTACAATGAATGATACTCCACCACGGTATGATTGTGGTTTACGTGTTATTGCTGTTGAGTATTCTGGTAGTAGGATTTCATTTATTCCCTTCTCTATCTGTTCATTACCAATAGGTTTTAGACCACTTGTTGGTGGAGCCATGAATTTCATTTGATCAAATTGATTCACTACGGCCTCTGCTTCCTTCCATGTGATACTTTTTGGTCTCTTGTTCATGTCAATACCTGTAGCTTCTTCAAGCTCCTTGATTTTTGCTACAGATACACGTGAGAGTGAGTCCATTAATAGATTTTTAAATCTTTTCTTGTTAGTATTTTTACACATATTAATGATATCATCTGCTGTTACACCCTTTGGATGTGGTAGTACTTCTTTTGGTAGTGGTGGTATTTGATCTGTTGCTCTCTCAAAGGTGTATTTACGTCCTGTAGGATCCTTAAATACTATTCTTGCATGGGGATTTCCAATAACGGTACGTCTTATGTATTCATATGCTCCCTGTTCACTCATGGAGTATGATACTTCTTTGAATTCAATTTCGATTCCAGAACCTGTACGGTCTGTTTCAAAGTCCTTTCTATCAAGTATGATTCCTGTATTATTTTCTACATCTAGTTTTACAGTCATCTCTACTCCTTTAAGTTCATTTCCATCTTTATATCTGGATCTGATCTTTACTGGTTGTCCTGTGGTCATCTGGGATAAGAGTACACATCCACTACATCCAAGTCCTTGTTGTCCTCTTGATTGAATGTTTCTAAATTTACTTCCTGCAAACATTTGACAGTATACTTTTGTTATGTAGTCTTCTGGTATACCTGGTCCATTATCTGCATGTTTTAGTAAGTAGTGGTCTTTGCCTAATCTTTTTAGTTCTATTGTGATGTCAGGTAGTATTCCTGCTTCTTCACATGCATCTAGACTGTTTGTTATTAATTCGTGGAATACAATTGTTAGTGATCTTATTTTTCCAGAGAATCCTAACATTTGTTTGTTTCGTCTGAAAAATTCTGATGCAGACAATTCCTTAAATTCTTCAAATAGTTCTGTTGTGTCCTGTTCCAATGTTCTACCCCCATAATGTTATTACCAATTACTTAAATAGTAATATTATTATTTTTCTTCTATCTCTTATTTTAGTAAATATCATATGGAATATATTATTCATAGTACACATTCATGGTACTTTGCTATTGCATGATACACATGTGTTATATGAAAATTGTTAATTTTGTATAGTTAATATTATGTAAAACATACAATATAAAATCATTGGATATACCCCTAATGAATAAAAAAAGATACTTTAGGGGGGTCTTGATAAGTAATATT
>JAJQHG010000077.1 GCA_021199865.1 Methanosphaera sp.
CTTTAAAGGTTTTTAGTAGTTCAGATTGTATATGTGAGTCATTTAATGGATCATCTATTGCTACATTAATTTTTAGTTCTACACCACTAGTTGTTATTGATTGAATAAAGACTTTTGGTTGAGGATCATGCATAATAATATCACTATTTTTTAGTATAGATTTAATAGATTCTATCTTATCATTAACATCATAACTATTCTTAAATGTTATAGCAAATTTTACTATGTAACAATCATTCTTTGTATGGTTAACAAATGATTTTGTTGAAAATAATGTATTAGGTATTGTAATATAACTATTATTAGAATAAAGCATTACAGATCTAAGGTTTATATCTACTACTTGTCCTTTATATCCATCAATTTCTATTATATCATTTTTCTGGAACTTATGTTCAAGTAAGATAGTAACTCCTGATATAATATTAGATAATGTATCTTTTGCTGCTAGACTTCCAGCTACACTAACTAATCCTAAGCTTACTAATAAGGATCGAAGGTCTAAGCCAAAGATATCAAGTATCCCAGCAAATATCACAATATATGTAATGTAAGTTAAAATCTTATTCCATGTATGAAGTGAGTTAGAACTTATTGATCCCTGCTTATCATTAAATTCTTTTAGGGATCTAAGAACTATTTTTAGTATAATTAAGGGTATTACTATCATCAGGATAAGATATATTAGTATATCCACATGATTATAAATAATACTAATAATATTACTTGCTTCTAAATTTATTGGCATATAATCAACAACAATTTTTACAATATACTTAATAAATATTTGTATTAAGATAAATATAATTATATTTATATATTGTTTAATGATAAAATATTGATATTTGAGGTTTGATGAATGGTTTTAAGAGAATTATTAGCCCCCGCTGGTTCATATGATATATTGGTTGTTGCAATTAATGCAGGTGCTGATGCTGTTTATGTTGCTGGTGAAAGATATAGTGCAAGAGCATTTGCCACAAACTTTACATCAGAAGAGTTAGAGAATGCTGTTAGATATGCACATCTTAATGGTTCACAGATACATGTAACTGTTAATACTTTATTTAATACTGATGAAATACTAAGTGTACTTCAATATGTACAATACCTATACCGTATAGGTGTAGATGCTGTTATAATACAAGATATTGGATTATTATATCTTGTTAATAAATACATACCCGATATGGAGATACATTCATCAACACAGATGACTATAAGAGACTATGATAGCGTTCTATGGACAAAGAATTGTGGAGTAAGTCGTGTTATACTACCACGTGAGATACCAATAGATGAGATAGAATATATTTCTGATAACCTTGAAAGGGATAATATTAATCTTGACTTAGAAGTATTTGGTCACGGATCACTATGTTATTGTATCTCTGGTGATTGTTATATGTCATCATTTGTTTCTGGTCGTAGTGCTAATCGTGGTGCATGTGCACAGCCATGTCGTAGTAATTATAAACTTAAATATCATAATCATAGCATTAATAATGGGTGTCTTATATCTACACATGATTTAGCAACATATAGGGATGTTAGGGCTATTAGTGATGCAGGAATCATGTCTCTAAAGATTGAGGGACGTCTTAAAAGAGAGGATTATGTAGCAACAGTTACTAGTAGTTATAGAAAGCTTATAGATAATATTGATAGTCCTGATTATGATGATATAGTTAAGGATGTAAAGCATGACTTAGACTTAATATTTAATCGTTATTATACTAATGGATATATTCTTGGTGATAATCCAGGTGAAGTAATGGGTCGTGAAAGTTCATTCCATCAGGGATTATATCTAGGATATATTAAGTCTATTGATGGTGATCTTGTAGATATCGTTTTTGAAAATCCTGATCATCCAGTTATTCAGACAGGTGATGGTATAGGATTTAAGCATAATAATCATATTAGAGGAATCTATGTTGATAAGATTATAGAGCAGGATGATAATCACTTACTAATTAGTACAACCCGTGATATACGTGAGGGTTCAAGTGTTTATATTAGTTACTCTAAACGTTTACATGATTTACCAAAAGAATATGAGAATGAGAAAATTAATCCACATATACCTATATCACTAGATATATCTGCTAATAAGAAGAATCAGATGACTGTTAATGTAAGTTTCATGATTGATAAAGAAGTTATAAGTTTTGGATATAAATCAGATACAACCTTTGTTGAGGCTATTAATAATCCATTAGATGAGGATACTATTATTCGTCAGATGGAGAAAACTGGTAATACACCATTTACTATTAATAATATACGTGTAACTAATCTTCCAGAGAACGTATTTATGTCTATTGGTAAGATTAATAAGATTCGAAGAAATGTATTGAATAATGCTAGTGATAAACTCTTAGCCCATTTTATTCCTGAGGCTGATAAATCTGAAGAGATAAGATTAAATATCAAGGAGATTATTAAGCAAAAGAAGAAAAATGTACCCTCCCCTATAAAATCTGATTATGTTGGATTAAATGTATATGTTGACAACATAGAATTACTAAAAGTTGCTAATAGAAACCCTATCAACAAGATATACTTTGATCCATCATTCATATATGATAATCCAACAGATTACTTTGATAATATCTATAGTTTAATAAAAGAAGCAGTTAATATTGCTATAGATAAAGAAGTAGTATGGGTTTTACCATCATTTACCTCAAATGAGGATATGGAAAAAATAAAGTTAATATATGAAAAACTAGAATCAAACAATATTAATATTTCTATTATGGGTGATATGCCCTCTTTAGGTGAAATCTTTAGTAATACTAATGTATATGGATCACATAATCTTAATATTTGGAATAATTATAGTGTAGAAATACTGGATAAAACTAACTTTAACGGACTAACCATTAGTAGTGAACTATCAAAAGAAGAGATAAAAGAATTAGTAAAATATTCTCATAATAGTAATATACAATTAGAATTAATAGTACAGGGAAACCAGGAAATAATGGTATCAAAGGATGATTTTAGTAATCTTAATGGAAACATAGATCTTGATATTAAGACTGATGAATATGTAACATTAGAAGATAAGGATAATAATGCAAAGTACAAGATATACTTTGACTATAATCATCAAAGCCATTTCTTTAATAATGATATGCTATGCTTAATAGATGAGGTAGATGAACTTAGAGAAATTGGGTTAAATAATATCACAATTGATGGTCGTTTTACTAAGGATACATACCTCTCACGTATCATATCATTATATATTCAAAGACTTAGAGAAGAGAATCCTGAACGTAAATACTCTGAAAGTATTGATAAAATAAGTTACTCTAATATTAATAAGGGAAACTATGAGAATACACGTGTTCTAGAAGATAAGAAGAGTAGGAATAAGAGGAAAAATAAGAGAACATAACTCTCACCTACACTATTTTTTTTATACATTATGATTATAGACTTATCAAGCCTACTTTTATGATGTTTTTCATAGAAATCAAAACCATTTTTTATAAAGAATAATACTGATTCTATAGAACTATTTGCTATAATATACTCATATCTATGATCATTATCCATTTTCATAGTGTTAATTAAATCATTTATTAGTTTGCTTGCTACACCACAACACTGATAAGATTTTCTGATATATATTAGGACTAATTCAATTATATCCGACTCATCATCATCAAATAATTTAGTATTATTACGTTTTATTGTGAAGAACCCACAACATTTATTTTCATAATATATTTTATATGTATTATGATCATCTAAATTCACATTTGAGATGTATTCCTTTGTTAATAATCTCTCTAGTAGGTTATTATTTGTTTTATAGAATTTTCTTTGTTCTTTTTGTGTTAATAATGTATATTTTATAATGTTTAATTGTTCTATTAAAAGTATTTCTGTCATATAGATTTAATCACTCAATTTTTAATTAATAATAAGATATATTTTAAAT
>JAJQHG010000156.1 GCA_021199865.1 Methanosphaera sp.
GTGTAGTTTATGATTTTAAAGAAATTAGACAGAATATAGTTGATAATCTTAGTAAGATTTATACAATATTATATGTTGATAAAAAAGTAGAATTTGATGATATAGATTATAATGTATATAATACTAATTGTGCATCATTATTAAAGATACAAGATGATGTTGGAGAGTATGATATTAAGTGGAACTATATACATAATTATCAATATAATGAGACTGATTTTGTAATGCTTGATGGTAACATCACACCATTATATATGGATATACTTGATAATAGTCCTGTTAAGGAATTATTCAGTAATTATTATTTAAGTGGAGATAATAATAATCTCATGTTTGACTATAAAAAATTAATTAGTCAGATACTAGATGTATTGTACTCAGATAAGTTTGAGGATGAATATGGTAATCGCATAAAAGAGATACATAAGATTACAGATGATGAAATTACTGTTGACTTTATGAAACCTGAAGCTATCTATTTAGGTCTTGAGTTCCCAGAGGAAAATATATCTAACATTAGTGATATGCTAAATGATTATGATATACAATTATTTAAAATTGATAAGAAAGATGATAAATTGTTTAAAAAATTAGTATAGGCTATAATATGACAAAAACATCTTATGAAGAACTTGTAAATATATATGAAGAAATTAGTGTTACATCTGCTAAGCTTGAAAAACGAGACATTGTAGCCAAATTCTTAAAAAAGATTTCAGAGAATGATCCTGATAGTATCTATGATATTACTCTTCTTTTACAGGGAAAAATATTTCCACCATGGAGTGATAAGAAGATGGGTGTATCCACAAATATTATCATAGAAGCTCTTTCAAAGATTCTTGGTGAAAGTCCAAAAGATATTAAAAGAAAGCTAGCTACTGTTGGTGATATGGGTGAAATTACAGAGGAATTAATAAAAAATAATAAACAAGTAACATTCTTTAAAGTTCCTCTAACAGTTAAGAAGGTTATTACTAATCTTAGAAATACTGTAGACTTTAGTGGCCATAATTCTCAAAGTAAAAAGATTAATATGATCCTAGAGTTATACACATCTGCTAGTCCATTAGAAGCTAAATATATTACAAGAACTATAACAGAACAGCTAAGAATAGGTGTTGGTGAAGGAATTCTAGTAGATGCTATATCCAAGGCTTATAATATAGATAAAGAGATTATTGATAGAGCATACATGTTATCTAATGATCTTGGTGAAGTTGCAAGTCGTACATTAGAATCAGTTGAATCAGTAAAAAGTTTAAGTATCACTCCTGGAAAACCAATAAAGCCTATGCTTGCACAATTAAGTCCTGGTATAAAGGAAAGTATTGAAGAAATGGGCGAAGTGTTATGTGAGACTAAATATGATGGTATAAGAGTACAGATTCATCACTATGATAGTAATACTAAGATATTTACTAGACGTCTTGAGAATGTGACAGAAGCACTTCCAGAAATTGTTGAATATATTGAGAGTGCACTTCCTGATGTAGATTTCATTGTTGAAGGAGAAGTTATTGCTACACAGGATAATAAACCCATATCATTCCAGTATATATTACAGCGTGTGAAACGTAAGTATGATATAGATAAGATGAGGGATGAAATCCCACTTAAGGTTTTCTTATTTGATGTATTATACTATGATAATAAGACTATAGCTGAAGAGCCATTAATTAGTAGACGTGAATTATTAGAAAAGATTGTTACTACATCGGATAATGTGGAACTTAGTACTAAAAAGATTGTCACACCTGATAATGTTCAGGATGCTATAGATCTATTTAATTGGTCTGTTGAATCTGCCCATGAAGGTATTATGTTTAAGGCTATTAATAGTCCTTATTCTCCAGGAAAACGTGGAAAGAACATGCTTAAATACAAACCTATACGTGAGACTCTTGATTGTGTTATTACTGGTGGAAGTTATGGTAAAGGACGTCGTGCTAAGTTTTATGGCTCATATCTTTTATCAATACTGGATGATGAAACAGGTGAATATAAAACATTGGTTCATGCTGCAACAGGACTTGATGACGAATTACTTGAGAGTTTAACTAAAAGAATGAAGAAACTGGTTATTAAAGAAGAGGATGGTTCATTATTATTTAAGCCTGAAGTAATTCTTGAGGTTGCTTTTAGTGAGATTGTTGAAAGTAATGAGTATGAAACAGGTTATTCTCTAAGATTCCCTGCAATAATAAAGGTACGTGATGATATAGGTTTAGATCAAGTAGATACTGTTAGTAAACTAAAACAGATACTTGAATTGCAAAATGTTAATAATATTGAATAGTAAAAGTATTACTATATTATGCAGGATAAAGAAATATTTAGAATAGCAACATTAACAACAGTAATTGGATTAATTGGATTAATAGTTACATCAGGATTCATTAGTCCCAACATTATAGAAATAGATGAAATTGATAACTCTAAACTAGATAGTCAAGTAGAAATTCAGGGAGTTGTTACATCCTTAATAGTAACAAAGTCAGGTACAACAATCATAGAAGTAACTGATGATACTGGTTCTATTGATGTTGTGATATTTAGTACAACCAATATGGATAATAGTATCTATGAATGTGTGAATGTATCAGTTACAGGTGATGTTAGTATATATAATAATCAGTACGAAATAATACTTGATAATGAAAATAATCTAAAAATTTTATAATTAGTTAACAAGTATAACCTCCATTTATATTACTTTTTTTATAAATAGTTTCATTAATACAAAACTAAAAAAATATAATTTATAATGATTAATAATTATGAATTACTTTTTTTGAAAATGATTTAATGAATCTTAATAAGAATATAAAAGAATATAAAGAAATTATAAAAGTAAATAAATTATTAAAATACCCAATATACTAAAATATAGATATAAATAAATTAAAAATTAAAAATAATCAAGGATAGTACAAATAGAATAATGTATACAATTAATAATAAGGATAGAACATACATAATATTATCTAATAGGAGAGGTATAAAAATGGCTAAAAAAGAAGATGAAAAATTATCTTTCACACAATACCTACGAAAAGAAGGGATAATCGAAGGTGGCGACACTAACTCAACACCAAAAACAGAAAATAAACCCGAAACTGAAAAACCAGCACCTGAAAAACCAGCACCTGAAACCAAAGAAGAACCCGTTTCTAAAGAAATAGTTAAAACTGAAGAACCAGAAATTAATGAAAACAATGAAAGTAACACTACACTTTACATTGCTATAATAATAATTATAATAGTAGTTCTAATCCTACTATTAATATAAACTCCACTTATTTGAATAACTTTATTCAAATAATTTCTTTTTAACATATATATATCTATTTTTAAATAAAATCTTATTAAACAGAATAACCATATTATCAATAAAATAAATGATGAGAGGTAAACTGATGAGAAAATGTGAGTCTTGTGGATATGAAAATGAAGATGAAGCACTACGATGCAATCAATGTGGAGAACCCCTTGTAGACAAAGAAGAACTAAACAATATATACTTCCCATTTAAGAATGTTACATTAACTGTCATTTTATCAATACTTGGAGGCATAATAGTACCTCTACATGGACTTGGTAATGCATATCTAGGATACTATAAACGATTCCTAATAGAAGCTGTGGTAGATATTTGTATTACTATTTGTTCTAATTTAGCCTACGCTAATAATATAAGTGTATACCAATACCTCTTTATATTCTTATTAATATGGTGGATATTTACAATATATGATTCATATAACTGTGTTAAACGATTAAATGGTGGAGAATTACCACCAAAATTCTTTGGAAAAAGAATCACTTGATAACAACAGATACACTATTTTAGTGAAAACATTAATAATAAAGTAAATAATCATCATAGAATAATTAATTAAACAAAAATATAAATTGTATAATGTTAAAATATAATTATAA
>JAJQHG010000157.1 GCA_021199865.1 Methanosphaera sp.
ATAAAAGAGAGGAGGGTAATTAATCATCACTATTCCAGTAGATAACACCATATACTATACATATAATGGTAATAGCAATAGAACCAAGGTATCCACCAAGAACCCATGGATCACTAAGACCTAATATTTCTATCATACATGATCACTACCCATAGTTTTATCAAATAATACATCAATCCTTGCTTTATCTTCATCTGTATCCTTAGTAAGTAATGATACAACAACAGTTACAATGATTGATACTGGCAGAGCTATTACCATAGGATCCACATATGCCCATGGCATACTAGTAAATAGTATTGATCTGCCAATTAATAATTGACATATGCCAAGACCAGCAGCAGTCTTTTGATAAGTAAATATCAGTGCAAATAAACTTGCAACAGTACCACTAAGGATACCTGCTATAGCACCCTTTTTAGTTGTACGCTTCCAGAAGAGAGCACATATATATGCTGGTAAAAATGTAGCAGCACATATACCAAAGAATATACTTGTACCTGTAGCAACAATATTACTTGGAAGAATAAATGCTAAGATAACTGCAATAATAATTGCAACTAATATACCTATACGTGTTAGACTAAGAGTACTTCTTTTATTTTCTTTTTCATCTGTACCGATCACATCATATGCAATTGATGAACCCTGAAGATGGAACTGTGTACTAATAGTACTCATAGCCGCAGATAATAATGTTAATAGGAATACGTAGGTAAACCATTTAGGCATTGTAGCATTAATAAATGTTGAGATAATACTATCCACATTACCTCCAGCAGCAGTTATAGATAATTGTCCAGTAGTATTATAGAAGTATACATTACTTAGAGCACCAACAACATATGCTGTGAATGTTGCAACAAATACAAATATTCCACCAATAAGTACTCCACGGTTTAATTCCTTATTAGATTTTACAGTCATGAATCTAACAGCAAGTTGTGGTTGTGCTACAGCACCAATACCTACACCCATAATAATGGATGTTACTAAGTTCCACCAGAATGATGAACCCGTAGTAGGGAATGTTGTCCAACCAGTTGCACCTGTAGCCAGTGAAGATTCAGGGAACACTGATGACATGTTAGCTAATAAGTGGTGAGCATTAGTTACTCCACCAAACATGTGATATACACTGAATAGTAGTATAAGCATTCCTATAAACATAATACTTCCTTGTAGTGCATCAGTATACATCACACCCTTTATTCCACCAAATATTACATAGAAACCAATAATAATAGCTAATATTATAATACAAATATTAAAGTCAATAGCAAGTGTGGTCTCTAGAAACCTAGCTGCACCAATAAGTACACTAGCTGCATATATAGGCATTGCACAGAATATTAAAAGACCAGTAAATCTCTGAATAAATTTACTATTAAATCTTTTAGATAAGAATTCTGGGAATGTAAGACAGTTTAAGTATGTACCCATGGAACGTGTACGTTTTCCGAAGAAAACAAATGCTCCGAATATACCCACAGTAATATTTAGGAGTACTAGCCATAATATTCCAAGACCGTTAGTTCCAGCTAATCCACCAAAACCAACAATTGCTGCGGTACTAATAAATGTAGCACCATAACTTAGAGCCATAACAAATGAATTTGATTTACGCCCAGCAACAAGATAATCCTCTTTCGTGTTGCTCTGTCTATATGCGATATATCCAACTATGATCATTAATGCAACATATATAAAAATTAGTATTGCTAATAAATAATCCATAAAATAATCTCCATAAGATATAAATATTATTATATAAAAACTAAGATATAATTTTATTTATAGTATATGTTAAGCAGAGAATTTACTTTATGATTTATTCTATTAAAATCAGTTATATAATTTAATTATCCTTTTTTTCTTCCTATAACTTGATGGAAGAACATCCATTTCTTGTTTGAATGCTTTTGTAAACTTAGAACTACTTTTATATCCAATCATGTTAGCAATCTTCTTTATTGGATAATCAGTGTTTTCTATCAAGTCTTTAGCCCTATGGAATTTATATTCCCTATACCAGGAATATAATGGTTTACCATACATGTCCTTGAAACAATTTTTTAGTGTTGTAAGGTTTATACCATAACTAGCAGATATTACCTCTAAAGATACATAGCTAGCTATGTCACGTGATAATTGATTCTGAATTTTTCTAACTACTCTTATCTGTGAATCAGTGTAGGTACGTTGATCATATCCTTCATCATGAATATCTGAATTATATAGTAATACAAGTATTTCTAGTGCTTTAAGTTTATAGTATACTGCTTTAGTGGCAGGATCATCTGGATGAAAATCTGTTAGTTCCTTTAGTGCTATCCTGATAGCTTCATTAGCCTTACATACAAGGTTAGTATATACTTTTACAAGTTTATATAGATGGTCAATGATATGTATATAATTCTCATCATTTTCATTTTCAGTAAATGTTTTACGATTAATGATGATGTGTATTACATGTGTTTGGTCAACATAATTAAATGTTCCATTAGTATCACCTTCCAGGTGCATGTTCACATCATTTTCCTTTATGAACATGTATCTATCATTAGATACTGGTATTTGGCAGTGTCCTTTTAGTACACAGTTAACTAGGATGGTGTTATTAGGATCATTATATCCAAATATGGGTTTTGTTTGTATATACCTATCGATTACTGTTGAGTTATCCTCAATTAATGTAATTCCAGGTGATACTTCATATATATCCATATTAATGGTTTGGTCTTGTGAAATCATGACTTTTATATTAATACCACTAGGGATTCTCTTTTTTTGAATATCATATAAATAAGATTTTCTCAAGTATATATCATTAAATATCTTATTATTTGATGAATCCATGATTTTCCACCGCCTGTTGCTTCTCTATTAATATATTCTTTAATACCTTCTAATATTAATACTTATGGTATTATTTTGTAATATATAAAGGTGATTTATAAGATTAGTTAAACTCATTTCATATAAAAAAAACTAAAACTAGAAGAAGGTTAAAATCATGTTTTTCTTAGGAAGTCTTGGTGTCGTTGATTAGCATTCTCAATTGCTGTAGTTATATCATGATCAACATTTGTTGTGCTTGCACCATGTCCAGGTAGTATAAGGTCTATCTTGTATGTGTTAAGAATTGATAAACTATTAACATATTCCCCATAACTTCCAGAGTCACTAATATCAGAGATTGTTCCCTTAGCAAATACAGTATCTCCTGAAAATAATATTCTCTTTCTAGGTTCATAGAAACATACAGAACCTGATGTATGTCCAGGAGTGTAAATTGTTCTAATAAACCAGTTATCTAGTTCAATAACATTATTACTTTCAAGCCATAGATGCACATGATACCCTTCGGGAGCTATACCATGACCACGACAATGAAGTACTTCATCATCAGCATTAATAATCTTGGTAGCAGCATATCTATGAGTCATTATTGTGCAGTGATCTTGGAAGTATTTATTTGCACCAATATGATCTGCATGTTCATGGGTATTAAGTATCACGTCAATATCACTAGGTTTAATACCAATTTCGGATAATGTTTCCTTTAGTAAATCATACTTTTGATATAATCCTGGATCAATCAAGATATTACGTTGATCATCTAGAATAAGATAAGATGTGCAACTAGGCCGTTCTGTCTTAATTTTATATAGGGAATCTTTAATCTTTTCATACATATAATCAGCTTATACAACTATATTAAAAGAATATTTATAATATTTTCAATAATTATTATATATTATATTGTTTTTCTATAAAATAACTTATTAATTATGTAAAATTCATCACTTAAATAATAAGATAATATCCTTTATAATAGATTATAATAGAAG
>JAJQHG010000012.1 GCA_021199865.1 Methanosphaera sp.
CTTTTAATATTTTATCAGAGAATCTTAGCCTGTTCTTTAATATATACATTACACTCTGACTATTCCATGTCCATTTATCTCCCTCAGTACTTACAGAACTGTTATGTACAGTTTGTTCCTCAACTACTCTACTTTCATTAATAAAGTCAGTCTCTGTTAATATACCAGATGCTTTACCCTCATCTGTTAGAGATATAACTGATTTAAAGTGGAAATAACTAGATACTGAATATGCTACTGGTAGAGGAGTCTTCTCCCATACAGATGGAACATTATGCACCATGTATTTCTCTACAGGTTCAGAGTTATTAATCTTATATAATGCCTTATTAGTAATATCCGCTGATGTAACAATTCCTAGTAACTGGTTATCCTCTGTTATAGGTACTCTTCTAATATTATTGTTAATCATTTTGCGTACAACAGAGTTTACATCCTCATCAGGTGCTGCTGTGATCGGATTTCTAGTCATAACCATTGCAACTTGATCTTCATCAGGATTCATAATTAAGTCTTGTCTAGTTACAACACCAGCCAACTCTCCTGAATCCTTCTTAACGATAGGTACTCCTGATAATTTCTTTTCCCTTAATATTTGATACACATTACTGATTGTTCCAGGTACTGTTGCAGCCTGAACATCCTCTGTCATTATTTCACTAATTTTCATTTTATTCATCCCAGAGATTTATGTTATTCTGTTATACTGACTACTTGCTCTTAATAACATACCTCACAATTAATCATTAACATTATTTAAATTTATGTTGTAATTTCTATAAAAAGTTTTAATGAATATTAATAAAATAGAACATATTTAAAAGAAGAAATAGTTAGAAAATCTAAAAGAAAAAAATAGTTAGAAATCAAATAATTTTTTATTTATTTGATTTAGTAATATGAAAATTATAAACAGGATAATTTAATTATCATGCCTTTTTATTACTGTTTTACCATTCATGTATGGTAATAATACATCAGGCACTCTGACACTACCATCCTCTTGTTGATAGTTCTCTAATATACAACAGATTGTGCGTTCAGTAGCTATTGCTGTACTGTTAAGTGTGTGTAGTGTCTGTGCATCTCCAGATCCTGCCCTACCATGACGTGTATTGGTTTTTCTTGCCTGATAATCTTTACAGTTTGTACATGAGACTAGTTCACGATATGTTTGACTTCCAGGGAAGTATGCTTCTAAGTCATATTTTATTGATGCATTATCATTTAGTGCAGAAGAGACTATTGCTACCACTTGGTATGGTAAGCCTAACTTCTGGTATATGGATTCTGTTGTTTCTAGTAGTCTTTTGTGTTCTGCTGTTGAATCCTCTGGTGTTGAATAGATGAATTGTTCTATCTTCTCAAACTGGTGTACCCTGAATATTCCTAGTGTATCTTTACCATGAGAGCCAGCTTCCTTCCTAAAACATGTTGAGAGTGCACAGTACCTTTTAGGTAGATTTTCATCATCAATAATCTCATTTCTGTGTAGTGCTGCGAGTGTTTGTTCGGCTGTTGCAATAAGGTATAAATCCTCATTTTCAACTTTATATAATGTTTCTTCAAACTCTGCTAACTCGGAGGTTTCCTCTGCCACTTCACTTTTTACAAAGAATGGTGTTTGTAGTGGAGTATAACCCTTCTGTGTCAATTCATTTAATGCAAACTGGATTAAGGCTAAATTTAAGAATAATATATCCTCTTTTAAGTAGTAGAATCTTGATCCAGATACCTCTGAAGCTGTCTGTGTATCAGCACCATCAACAGATTCTATTAGGTCTACATGATTTAAGGGTTCAAATGTAAACTCAGGTAGATCACCATAAGTCTTTATTATCTTATTGTCATCTTCTGTGTCAGATACAGGTACTTCTTCATCTATAATGTTTCCTACCTTGTATCTGTATTCATCCCTTGTTTTTTCATATTCTTCTATTTTAGGCTCTAATTCTTTAATCTGTGCAGCAACCTCTTTTGATTTAGTTACTACTTCCTGGATGTTTCCATCCTTCTTTGCCTGTTTGAATGATTTTGATAACTTATTCTTCTTGGATCTTAAATCATTTAATTGTTTTAATCCTTCTCTCCAAAGGTTATCATATTCTATTACTTTATCAACATTTATTGTGTCTCTAAATCTCTTTTTTTCAGATTCATAGACTGTATCTGGTTCTTCCCTGAATATTTTTATATCTAGCAAGTTTTCCTCTCCCTATGGTAGTGTAATATGTGTATTTATACTGTTTCTAATTCATCCTTTGAGTATACATCTGTTCCTACAAAACTATCAAATAGTCTTGATGGACGTTTTAATATTATTCCTAGTAATACATCAAATATTAATGGTATCCAGAATAGTTTCGTTAGGTTTCTAATGAATGCCTTCTGGTAACTCATATATCCATCTTTGTCTGAAACATATAGGTTTGTAATCTTCTTACCAATTGTTTTATTTGTTTTTGCCTCAAATAATGTGAAGTAAGCCATTGTTACTACTATTAATACAACGTATGGATAGTATGCTAGTGTTACTGAAATGTTTAGTAGTGTTAATATAATATAGAGAATATTATCTACTAAGTTTACAAACAATGTTACTACTATAATATCAATTATTAATGCTTCAAATCTTTTAAGTAAATGCTCCATAATAATCACTTAACACACACGTGGTACTGGATCTGCCATCGGTGGCTCAATTAAACGTTCACCACCAATTAGTGTTTCCATTATCACACGTCCTGAATCTGTTACTTCACCAATAATCTGTGCATCCTTACCATACTTAGTTTTCCTGATTGCTTCTACTACATCTTCTGCACAGTCAGGTTTTACACCCATAACAATTTTTCCTTCATTTGCTACTTCAAATGGATCTATACCAAGCATTTCTGATACTGCATTTACCTCAGGTTTTACTGGTATTTTCTCTTCATCTAGTAACATTCCAACAGATGCTTTGTTTGCCATTTCATTTAATGCATTAGCTATTCCACCACGTGTTGGATCTTTCATAGCAGTGATTGTTCCAACAGATTGTGCTGCTTCAACCATACTCCATACGGGTGCTACATCTGATTTTAGTTCTGTGTCATATCCAAATCCTTCTCTTTTAGACATGATTGCCATACCATGATCACCTACACTACCAGTGATTATGACTTTGTCACCTACTTCAAGTCCACTATCTGTTACTACTTGATCTTTGCGACCTATACCAATACCTGCTGTTGTGATAATCATACTGTCTAGTTTATCACTATCTATTACCTTTGTATCACCAGTAATTATTGCTGCATCTACTTCTTGGCATGTTTCATTCATTGATTTAATAATTTGTTCTAAATCTGATTGTTCAAATCCTTCACTAATTACCATTGCATTGTTTAGTGATACTGGTTTTACTCCCATTACAGATACATCATTTAGAGTTCCTGCTGCTGATATTCTTCCTATATCTCCACCAGGGAAGAATAATGGATCTACCGTGTGACTATCAATTGTTGTTACAATAACATGTTCATCATCTATTGGTATTGTAGCACTATCATCAAGTGCTTCTAAGCCTATACCACCATTTACACTGGTCTTAGTAATATTTTTTAGGATAATGTCTGATATCATATCCTGCATTACTTCTCCACCAGCACCATGAACCATGTTAATCTTATCATCATTATATGCCATATTTGTAGTACTCCTCTTATTTAATAAAATATTATCATGATCTTTTCAATGAATTATATTTTTTACTATATGTTAATTATATATAATTATAATAATTATTAAAATATAGTCTAAAGC
>JAJQHG010000070.1 GCA_021199865.1 Methanosphaera sp.
AATATATATGTTAATAATGAATAATATAAGTTAGTTTAGAGAATTAAGAAATTAGTACCCATAATAGTAATTATAAGAATATATTATGAATACTAAACATTATATCAAAAATAAAGAATTAATGATTTATTATGACTAGAAACATATACACAAAGAATATTGATATAGAATCAACACACATCCACTTAAAGTCAGATATAAATATGGATGTTAAACCTATTATTAGAGAACAATACAGGACAATTAATAGTACAATAAATAGAAACCCCTCATTTACGGGATTTGAGCCTGTAGACATAGAAAGTGATGATCATATCATATCACTAATGATTAATGCTGGATGTATTGGAGATACTGGACCTATGGCTGCTGTTGCAGGTAGTATGAGTCAAGTAGTACTAGATGAATTATTAAAACAGAATTCTAAGTATTCGATTATTGAGAATGGTGGAGATATTGCCATGAAGATTAACAAGAATACTATTATATGCATATATGCTGGTAGAGATAATCCATTCTCATATAACTATGGCTTCAAATTAAAGCCTAGAACATCATGTTATGGTATATGTACTTCTAGTAGTGATGGTCCCTCAAAAAGTTTTGGTATTAGTGATGCAACAATTGTGTTTAGTAGTCAGGCAAGTATATCTGATGCATTAGCAACAGGTATTGGAAACCATGCTAATGGTGTTGATAAACAGGATGTTATACATAATGCTCTCTCCTATGCTGAGGATTATGATGACTACTTTGATGGTGTTCTAATAATAAAGGATGATGTTCTAGGAAAAACAGGTCATATACCAAAAATAGTGGAGGTTAATGGTTCTATTAGTGAGGATTATGATATAGAATAACTATGCTAATAGATTCCTAATTTTTTAATGAATCTAATAATATTTCTCATTCTCTCTTTTTAATGAAATGATAATATATCTTTAATTATGAAATGATAAGATATTTTTTAATTATAAGTTTTCAAGACAAGCCTCTTGTAGTATCTGTGCATCAAGATTATCTGGATGTGAGGCTAGTACTCTTCTGAAGCATTCTATTGCATTATGAAAATCATCTAGCTCCATGTATGCTACACCCATATTATTTAGTATTATAGGGTTTGTATCATCAATTTCTAGTGCTCTTTTATAGCTATCTATTGCCTCACCATATCTTTGTAGGTCTAGTAGTGTGTTAGCTTTACTAGCCCATACATTTGAGTCTTCCTCTTCATCTAGACATACTTCTATTGACTTATCATATGATTCTAGTGCCTCTTCGCTACGACCAAGCATGTTTAGTACTGTTCCACGCTCATTCCATGCATCATGATCATTATCATCAATCTTGATTATGTAGTCAAAACACTCAAGGGACTTCTCAAAATCATTTAGCATCTCATATATTATTCCTCTCCAGTATAGTACTGTTGTATTCTCAGAATTAATATTTAATGCCTGGCTACTATACTTATAGGCATTTTCTAAGTCTTGTCTGTTAAGGTATGCTATTGCTATATTATTATATAGGTATTCATTATCTGGATCTAACTTTATAGCCTTCTTATAATACTTTATTGCATCCCCTATTTGACCTATACGTGAAAGATTATCACCAATACGATTTAATAAGTTTATATCATCAGAATCATATTCTAGTGCAGCCTTATAACAGAGTGCTGATTGATCATATTCACCCATATCAAAGAGTACATCAGCCTTCTTTATTATCATATTCTTCTGATTAGTGGCCGAACCCTCCCATTGTGTAACCTTTAGCTTCTTAAACTCAAATACCTGGAATTGATCATCATTCTTCGTATTATTAGGATATGATTTTCTAAGATCCTTCTCTAATTCATTAGTGTTCTTATATCCAAGCTTTATTGCTAGATCACTATCATGGATTATATCCTTAAATGGTAAAATGTCAACATGTGTTACCTCTGCCTCAAAGAGTTTCTCTCGCTCCTTTGAAAGAATATTCCAGTAGCAGTATAAGTGATCACCAGGATATAATGGTTGTTTCCATAGCCTTCTAATAGTGATATTACGTTTACCTGAAATCAGATCAATATCTGTATTCTTTAATAGTAATATTGGCATACTAATTCTCTACCCATTCTTTATGGTTTGATTCCCAAATTGTCCAGACTTAAGATGTATGGAGGGTATGTCTGTATCAATACCCTCTAATATATCCCTTAACATTTCAGGGTTTGGTTCTTCATAGGTTGATAGTCCAGCATCAAGTGTTACCCTGTTTCTAAACTGTTGAAGAGTATACTGATCACATCTTATCATTCTAATTATCTTCTCTATATCTCCAGGTTCTAGTAGTCCTGGAACATATGTTGTTCTACACTCAAGAAAAACATCATGATTTAATATAATATCCATGGTTTTATTAATAATTTCCCTAGTATTGTCTGGATAAACGGGACTAATCTTGTAGTATTCATCTAATGGTGCCTTAATATCCATTGCAACATAGTCAAGATCATCAACTACTTCTACTAGTTTATCTGGATGTAATCCATTAGTATCAAGCTTTATTAATAGGTTATTATCCTTAGCCTTAATAATAAATTCATTTATTACATCCACTTTTAGTAGAGGTTCTCCACCACTTAGTACTATACCATCAATAAAGTCAATATTATCATCTAATTCATCAAGTATTAGATCAACATCCATCCGTGTTAATTTCTCGGATTTAAGTAGTTGAGGATTATGACAATATCTGCATCTAAGATCACATCCTGGTGTAAAGAGGACTAATGCCATCTTACCTGGATAGTCTAGTGAGGAATATGTTGGTTGTATATTCATGATACCACAAGATTATTTTAATATAAACTAGTTTATATTTATCCAAATATTAAATTGTTTCATGAATATCCATGAAAAAGTATAGTCTTAAATATTATATAATTAAAACATAAGAATACTTAGACTTAGTATTTAATATAACAATATAAGATAAGTAATTATTTGAAAAAAAAACCTGAATAAAACAATTAATTAATATAATATGGATTTTGATAATATGACAGAAAAAACAAGAATCTATGATGGAGCAAAAGTTATTGGAGATGTTGATCTAAAGAATAATGTATCTGTATGGTATAATGCTGTTATCAGAGCAGATCTTGAACCAATAACTATTGATGAGAACTCTAATGTTCAGGATAACTGTGTGTTACATGTAAGTACTGGTTATCCTGTTAAGATTGGTAAGAATGTGTCTATTGGACATAATGCAACGATTCATGGATGTACTATAGAGGATGATGTATTAATTGGTATGGGTTCAACCATACTAAATGGTGCACACATATCAAAGAACTGTCTAGTTGGTGCTGGAGCACTAGTAACTGAGAATAAGGAATTTCCTGAGAACTCCCTGATAATAGGTTCACCTGCAAAGGCTGTACGTGAACTAACAGATGAGGAAATTAAGAGTATCAGGGAAAATGCTGATGAATATGTAAAACTAGCCTTTGAAAGTGAAGAATAGTTATACATACACTTAACCTCCACCTATTTTTTATAACAATACCCATTTTATAGTGAATATATGTTACATACTCTATTAGTTAGATTCCTTATTCTAATTAGTGTTACTAACTATGTTAATGTTAAATTACTTCTATATGGAGGCTAGCCTGATTAATATTAATATTACTAATAATAGTGTTATGACTAGTTTGAATGTATGATACATTGTGTTAGTAAAGAGAGAATACACAACGATTCATAGTGTTATGTGTATAATTCTAGTTGTTAGCTAAATTATA
>JAJQHG010000060.1 GCA_021199865.1 Methanosphaera sp.
CCTCCCACATTTCTATTTTTTTATTTTCTTAATAAATAAAATTTAGTTAAGAATACAACATTGTTATCAACACTATTTTTATAAATGCAACATTCTATCTAACACTCCTTCACAAATGCAACATTCTATCTAACACCCTTTTACAAATGCAACATTCTGTTCAACACATCTTCACAAATGCAACATTTATAATTAAAATGCAACATTTACTCATTTTATCTTTGTTTAGTATAAGTAATTCTAATATTTACTAATAAAATAAATATTTAAATAATAAAAATAAAATAGTAAATTATTATAAATTATATAATAAACAGTTATGAAAAATAAACAATATTCACAATTGATATATCAATTAGATGATTTAATCAAAAAGGAAATAGAGGATAATAAAACAGTACAAGCAACAATAAAATCCATCCATGGAAATATACTAGATTTATCACTAGAAAAATCAATGGATATTTCATTCAATAGTAATATAATTGTTAATAGAAATCCTTGTAGAGTAATAAAAACTGGTACAAAGAAAATACAATTAAAAATGATGGATAACTATCCATTCAAAATAGGAGATCAAGTAAATCTACATGATACACAAAAAGATGTTCTAATTAACAAGATCAAGAAAGTGCATAATGACTTAATAGATGATGATATCTCTGAAATGACAAGAGATACACTAAATGTTCTAATGTATGATAAACCCTCAGAGTATGAAAATATTCATTATAGCAACCCTAAATTAAATAGTAATCAGCAGGAAGCTGTAAAGAAATCAATATCAACAGATAAGTTTCATATAATCCAAGGTTCACCAGGTAGTGGAAAGACACATACCATTATAGAAATAATTAATCAACTGCACAAAAATAATAAGAGAATATTGATAACCTCACATACTCATATAGCAATAGATAACATATTAATGAAACTAGAAATTCCAGAAGAAGACATACTCAGAATAGGAGAAAAATCAAGAATTAATGAAGAAGTCTATAAATATACAATAGATGAACAAATAAAAAATCATGAAGATTATGATCAAATAAGGACTAGACAAGAACTAATAAAAGAACTAGAAGCTGATGAAAAAAATAGCACTGATGTTATAATCAATAATCATGATGAAGGTATATTATCCAAACTAATTAGAAGAATTACTGGTATAAAAAAGACTGAAAAAATAAAACATCCAAACATTAGTAATAATATAGAGCAAATCAAAGAAGTAAACTTAGAAATAAGTCAAATAAAAAATAGTATAAAGAGTCAAATCCTAAAAAATGTGTCTATTGTAGCTTCTACTGTAATAGCATCAAGTAGTCAACTAAGTGATATTGATTTTGATTATATTATTATGGATGAAGCTAGTCAAGTACCTCTATATCTTGCACTCATACCCCTCTTTAAAACAGATAAATTCATTATTATATGTGATCATAAGCAGTTACAACCAATATATAATGATAATGCATCACTACTGCTAAATAAATCTATATTTAACCTGATTATGGAGAAGTATCCTGAGAATTACACATTTCTAAATATTCAGTATAGGATGAATGAGAAGATAGCTAATATAGCAAGTAGACTATACTATGAATCAAAACTGTTAACTGATAGCTCTGTTAAAAATAATTTCCTTGATATTGATTCTAATAATATATAGTAGATAATAATCCTATCACTTATCTTGATACTGGTGGTGTAGATTTTTATGAATCATCAACATCTGGAGGTTGTGTTAATAAATGGGAAGCAAACATAGTTGTTAATCTAATTAAAATACTCATAGATAGAGGTGTAAGTCCAGAGAATATTAGTGTTATTAGTCCATATAGAAAACAGAAACAATATATTATAAAACTATTAAAAAAGGACAATATTAAGATTATAGTTGATACAGTTTATAGATTCCAAGGAAAAGAGAGTGATGTGATAATTATGAGTTTCTGTAAGAGTACATATTATCAACTTAATAACTTCCAGCAGAGATTCATATCAAATGAGAATCAGTTAAATGTATCTATTACACGTAGTCGTAAGAAGTTAATTATCATTGGAGATTCTACTACTATTAATATAGCAGATAATATTAGGAGGTTACTTATAGAGATTAGTCCTCTAAATACTATTTATTTATCTGACATGTTTTAGTTGTCATCCTTTGGTTCATTTAATTGCTTTACTTCTTTAGGTATACGATTAAATATACGATCAAATAGACTCATACTTTCAAGCTTACCTATAGCATAGGAGTATTGTCGAAGTTCATTCATTGCCTCATTGAGTTCTAATTGTTGTTTGTTTAGCATTTCCTGTGTATGTTCTCTCTTATTTACCATTTTCTTATATTCTTTGATTTGCTGTTCATATTGATTTTCTCTTTCCTCTAAACTCTTTGACATCTCCTTATTTGTTGCCCTTAATTCTTTTCTTTCACTTCTAAGCTGAGTTAACTCTTCTTCTGTATACTGTTTATCATTCATAAGATACTCTAATTGATCCTCTAATAACTGGTTACTCTTATGCTTCTCATCAATATTCTGTTGTAATAAATCCTCTTTCTGTTGATTGTTATCTAAGTCTTTCTTGTAATTATTACACTCAATTGTTAACTCTACATTACTCTGTGATAAACTATTATTCTCATCTTTAAGATTATTGATGTCCTGCACATAAGTTTTTATCTGATCATCACGTTGCTTTACTTGTTGAGTTAAATGCTTTATTTCCTGCTCATTTAATAACTGATTATTATCTACTTTTTCAATGTCATTTTCTAATTCAGTGATTTTATTATTTAAATTAGTAATCTGATGATTTTTCTCATCTAATTGATTTTCATACTCATCAATACTTTCCTTAGTAATATCTATTTGAGTTAATTTTTCTTCATTTAGTGAGTATTCTCTCTGTAATTCCTCGTACTTGTTAGTGATATCCTCTATCTTAGAATCTTTATCTGATAAGATGTTCTGTAGATTTTCTACTTGGTTCTTGTTGTCTTCAAGGTCTTTATCTAAATGTTGTAATTGATCCTCTAGATTGTTGCATTCTTCTTGTAATTGTTGCATTTGAGTATCTTTTTTATTTAGTTCTTCATGTAGAACAACTTCATTATCAGTAGTTGTTGTATCCTGTGTAGCTATGTCTTCAGCATTTATATAGTTTCTTATTGCTATTTCTATAGCTTCCCCAGTTCTCTTGTATGTTGTCCCATATACTTTTTCAACTTTTATTAGAAACTCTTCCCATAGTTCACTTTTGATTTGTATACTCTTTCGAACAATTTCTTTATCACTCATTGAAATCCCATTTAACTTTCTATTAATATTTTTAAATGTTGCATTTATTATGTGTTATGTTAAATGTTGCATTTGATACTGAAAATTTCATCACATCCATTAGTCGAAATGTTGCATTCTATATTGAATGTTGGAATTGATATGTTGAAGTAAGCTAGAGATATTATCAAATGCTACAATCAAATGAATGTTGCATTTAACTAAATGTTGGAATTCCACCAAATGTTGCAATCCACCAAATGTTGCAATCCACCAAATGTTGGAATTAGATATAGCATTATTCTTAAGATAAGTCCTCCTCAGAGGGTTTGTAGAAAAAATAGGATTATCATAATTATTTTTTTATATTGGTTTATAGATAAGAAAGTTGCCGTAATATTATTAATTTATTTTAGAAGTCAATTAGAATATAGTATTTATTTGGTTGTGGTAATGAAAACATTTATATACTAATCATAATATAACTATTGT
>JAJQHG010000092.1 GCA_021199865.1 Methanosphaera sp.
TAATAAAATAGTTGAAGGTTATGCTCTTTTTATCTAAAAAAAATAATACATAGAAATTTTATAGCAAACCCTAACATTACTATAAAACTCTATGTTCCCTATTATTATTTTAGTATTTGTTCAAAAGATGTTATAAACAATATAATTTAATACAATACCCTAGTTTTGATTAATAGAATATTTGTATATGGATAGGCAAAGAACAAACCCATCCATATATTAATATCTTTCCTAAAGATAGTATTTTTAGATTCAAACTTAAACTTTCTGTACTAAGTTACCCATGTGATCATATACTTCAATAGTAGATAATCTCATCTGGGTATCAGCTTGGTGAGTAGCACAGGATAGACATGGATCGTATGCACGAATAACCATTTCCATTAAGTTGAAGATCTTATCATCAACTTCTACTCCAGGTTTAATGTATGTTTTAGCTACTTGATCAATACCCATTTCCATAGCTGGGTTGTTTTGTACGGTAGCTACTATAATGTTTGCTTCAGTTACTAAACCGTTCTCATCAGTTTTGTAGTGGTGAGTTAATGTTCCTCTTGATGCCTCTACAATACCTACACCTTCACCAGTAATTTGGTCACGGTCAATTGCACCAGGACGTTTTTCTCCACTTAAGTCTCCTTCAAGACCATCTACAGCTAGTTCAGCTGCTGCTACTAACTCGATTAATCTTGCTGGGTGGAATAATAAAGTCTCTTGTGCGTATCCGAAGTTGTTTCTGAAGTCGTTTAAGTAACTTTGTGCAGTTTCTGCTGCATCTGGCATTTTTGTACATACGTTAATTCTTGATAGAGGAGCTACTCTGTATACACCTTCAGGGTATCCAATATCTTTTACGTATGGGAATTTTAACCAGGAGTAAGGTTTTACACCCTCAGCCATGTAGTCGGTGTAATCTTGTGAACCAAATTCAGCATATTGTTTACCTTCTTTGTCACAGATTCTTACGTTACCGTTGTACATGTCCCATGCACCATCTTTCTTGTTAACTAAACCAGTGTGGTAAGTTTCAACATAACCTAATGTTTTGATTAAGTCCATGTTTTCTTCGAAGATAGGTTGAGCTGCATCATAAGTTGCTAATGAAAGTTCTAATGCTCTTTTAGCTTTTACTAAATTATCTTTTTGTTCTTCATCAGTTAATTCAGTTGTAATTCCACCAGGAGTGTTTGATACTTGGTGAATTGGTCTTCCACCAATAGCTGTTACGATATCTTGAGCATTTCTTCTTAATTCTAATGCTACCTTAGCTAAATCTGGGTTGTCTTCAATGATCTGGAATACGTTTCTGGTCTTTCTGTCAGATCCACCTATGAAATCAGGTGCTGTTAAGAAGTAGAAACTTAATGCGTGTGAGTGCATTACAGATGCCCAGTTCATGATTTCTCTCATTTTGTATGCAGCTGGTGCAATCTCATCATCATTGAATCCAAATACTTGATCACATGCTTTTGCTGCAGCTAAGTGGTGCTGTACATCACAAATACCACAAATTCTTGGTACAATTCTTGGAACTTCTTCAATTGGTCTTCCTTGTAGGAATTTCTCAAATCCTCTGAACTCCATTACATGTAACTTTGTATCTTTTACGTTTCCTTCTTCATCAAGGTCTACTGTAATTTTTGCGTGACCTTCAATTCTTGTTACAGGTTCTAATGTTAATTCTACCATATTTTTTCCTCCCTAATAAATTTAGTTTTTAAGTTTTATTGGAATTAAAGCTGCAGGTAATGTGTAAGTGTAGAATGTTCCTACAACATCTTCTACTTGGTTTGCAACTTCTTCAGGGTCTACTTCTTTATCAGCTTCTACACCGTAATCTGATGAGATAGCACTGATCATTTTTGCTCCTGCATCTAAAACTTTATCAGTTGGTCCGTAACATCCACGGCATGGTGTGTCAACTGAAGGACATTGTGCACCACATAATGGACGTGTTGCAGGACCCATACATATGATACCTTGTGGTACGAGACACATGTCTTTGTCGGTTGGTCCAACTTCCCATGTTCTCTTAATGGTATCCATTGCCATACCCGTAGGTGGTTTTTCTCTCTCACATACATCACAAAGGTTGTTATCAGGGATTTCTGGTTCTTTACCTGATAATAATGTCATTAGTACTTCTGCGATAACTTCGGATTTTGGAGGACATCCTGGTAATGCGTAGTCTACTTTTATAACATCAGATAATGGTCTTACTCTGTTTTTGAGGTGTGGTACACCTTCACTAGGAATGATTCCATCAGGGTTTACAGTACTTACAGAGTTAATGTAAGCCTCTGTGGTTTTTTCCTCAGTTGTGTGTAAGTTACCTAATCCTGGTATTCCACCAAACTCAGCACATGAACCATATGCGATAACTGTGGTAGCTTTTTCTCTTAGCATTTTTGCTAATTCTTCGTTTTCATCGTTTACGATTCCACCCTCAATAAGGATAACATCCATTTCAGGTACTTCATCATACTTTGTATCCATTAATACTGGACTGAATTCGAATTCTACTAATTCAAGAACATCTAATAATGTTTCGTGTAAATCTGTTAATGCAATGTGACAACCAGAACATCCGCCTAACCACATTGTTCCTATTTTAACTTTATCTGCCATGAGATTATGCCTCCTCTTTTAATTGTTCTTTGAGTGGGGAAGGACCTAACTCTTCAATTTCTGCGGTTACTCTTCTAATTGTAGAAGCGAATTTATCTCCTTCTGAAGCTGAGATCCAGTCGTGCTGTACTCTCTTTTCGTCTAATCCTAACTCATCTAATAATCTGTAGATTAATCTCATTCTTCTGTCGAATTTGTAGTTTCCTGCATCATAGTGACAGTCACCCATGTGACATCCACCAATGAATACTCCATCTGCTCCTTCTCTTAGGGCTTTAAGTATGAATTGTGGCTCAATTCTACCAGAACACATTACTCTTATCATTCTTATGTGTGGTGGGTATTGCATTCTTGATGTACCTGCTGTATCTGCTCCACCGTAGCAACACCAGTTACAACTAAAAACCATAATTTTTATATCGTCAGCCATATTTTTGCCTCCTAATTAAAAAACATGATTATTTCAAAGAAAATAATCTAACTTATAATTTTGTTTAAATGACTTACATTTAAATAATATTTAAACACGTGTTTATTGAACTACATCTATAACTGTAGTACAATATTACAAAAATGTACAAAACTAAAATAATGTACACTATTATATCAATATTCCTATTATTATAAAGGTTGTTTTATATTACAAACCGTAACGTTTAAATATTAAGACTGAATTTTTTAGTTATTTTAGCATAGCCTAAAGAAAAATACATTTTTATTAAACAACTAAAAAGACGTTATTTTTAAAAATAAAGCTTATGAAAAATATTTCACTTTTTGGATTTTTTAAAAAAAAAATGAATATTTTAGGTTAACCTAAAAGATATTTTTAGCTAAAATAGTAATTAATCATGACAAATTAGTACATAAATAAGTACAGATTATTTTATTGAAAAATTAAATTTAATTGTATATACATTAATTGTATATACATGAAAATTATCATCAAGATAATATTATAAGTGAAATTAAAGTATTTCACAATCATAATACTCTACATATTATTATATATAAATAGATTATGATGAACCCTACAACCCATTTTAATAAATTATTAAGAATTGCATATATAC
>JAJQHG010000013.1 GCA_021199865.1 Methanosphaera sp.
AGATAGGTATGATTAAAATGGAAACTAATATATTAAAAATGTTAACAGTTGCTGATATTACATCAATATGTAATGCATCATGTGGATTACTAGCAATACTCACATTCTTACAGGGACAAAATATATTATCAGCACAACTATTACTCTTAGCCCTAGTTTTTGATTCAATAGATGGAACACTAGCACGGTACTTTAAATCTACATCAAATGACTTGTTTGGAATCAACATAGATTCACTAGCAGACATTATCTCATTTGGATTAGCACCAACTATCATATTATTCATGTTTACAAGTAGTAATTGGATAATCTTACCATGTCTATTACTAATGATATGTGGACTACTTAGACTAACACGTTATAACACATTAACACTAGCAAATAATAGTTCAACACGTGATTTCATAGGATTACCAGTACCAATAACAGCACTAATAACATCATCATTACTACTTTCATCAATCACAAATATCTGGTATGTAGTAATATTATACATCATAGTATCCATACTAATGGTATCAGATATAACATATCCAAAAATAACAGACATAAAATTCTTAGTGATACCTGCAATAATATTAATCTTATGTTTAATTCCATCAATAAATGAAATATTACTATGTGTACCATCATATCTATTACTAGTAATAGCATTAGTATATATCTTCGGGAATATTATACTAACACTTTACTACCAAACACGTGATGATCCTGCAAGACTTGATAAATATATGTAAACCTACTAAATATACTCTTTCATTCTATTTTTTTATTATTAATTATACTCGGTATGTATCAGACAATTTCTAGTAATAGACAAGAAATGTTATGAAGAAACCTGACACAATTAATCAACTTAAAATATTAACAAATAAAATAAAAGACTTTTTTAGAAAAGATCAACTAGTAACTCATAAAACACTCTATAAGCAAACTAAAAAGCCAAATAGGGAAGATGAAGAACTAGTAACAGGAACAATCGTAGTACTATTCATACTAATAATATTAATAGGTATAGGCTACTACTATCTAGTATACAGTCCTAATATGGAAGAATTAAATCTTGAGAAAAATAATAAGATAAACAAGGTAAACAGTATATTTAAGGATGATCTATCAAATGATTCAACAAAACAAGCATTAATCTCAAGAATTGAATCAGCTAATTCTATAGAAGAAGTAGAAGCAATCGATGTAGATAGTGAAGCATACCCTGTACTAAAAAATAAACTAGAAAATCAAATAGAAGAATACTCTGATAAATATGATAGAGTAGAAATAAATGTGAATAATACTCCAACAATAATGTCAACAGAAAATGCTACAACATATTTAGATACATTAAATACAACTCAACTAGTAGATACCACTATAAATGTAGTTGACACAGTAATAGTACCAATAAGTATTGATAGAAAACAGGCGGCAAGCGGATTAATAAAAGAATCAGATACTGTAGATATATACTTCCAGGATGTAACAAGCAGTGATTATGTTGAAGAAGAAGATACTAGTTCTGATAACATGTCAACAGAGGATGATCAATCAACAAGTGATGAAAATACATCAACTGATGAAGACTCAGCAAGTACTGAAAACATGACTAATCAAACAAATGATATTGATAGTTATAATAGTCAAAATCAGTCAAATAATGGTAAGGTAGTGGGTGGAGCAACAGTTTTATCAATACTTCGATCAAAGGATTCAGGGTCTATTGACTCACAAACTGAGATATCACAATCAAATAGTACTAACTATACACAAACTAATACTATTGATATAGAGCAAGTATTATCCTCCAAGGCTGCAGGAGTACTTAATGAATCAGAATTAAACTTACTACTAGAAGATTATGGTTGGAGATTATCTGACTATGAAAGAACAAGTAATATTGGAGACTTGGATGTTGAATATCTTATAATGCTAGAAGTACCTAGAAGTAGTGTTGAGACTATAATAAATAATATGGATAATATTGTTTTAACTATACCAACCTATGATGCACCATCATGGGTAAATATTACAGAGTAAGATTTATACAGTAGGAAATTATTATGAAAGAAGAAGATTATTTTAAAAATTTAACTAGTCGTGAAAGAGCAATATTTGAGGGAGGTATTAGTATGGGTGCATTGTATCATCAGTTTGTTGGAACACCCATAAATCTTGAAACTATTGAATCATTAGAGGATGCTATAACTCAATCTATACTGCTACAACCAGCAGTAGTAAATGTAAAAGTATTATTAGATAAATCTCTTATTAAACAGGCATGTGGAGATATGGGTTATACTTCTCTTGAAGGCAACATGTTAAATATAGAGATTACTACTAAAATTGATGATATTTATATCATTACTTGTATATCATACGATGAAGAATTACAATATCCAATAATGTATATTAAGGATTAACTATTCATCCTTATTTTCTTCATTATTCTCTACTCCAGGTTGTAACTCTTTTACTTGTTGAGGTAACCTATTTAATAATCTATCAATAAAACTCATATTCTGTATTTGGCCAATAGCAAAACTATACTTTTCTAATCTTTTTAAGGTATCGTTAAGTTCATCTTGTGTCTTATTTAAACGTTCTTGTGCATGTTCCTGACGATTTTTAACTTTAGTATTTTCTTTTACCTGTTTGTTAGTTTCCTCAACCTGGTTCATGTATTTCTCTTCAATCTTAGTATTTAACTCTTTAATACTGGATAATTCTTTGTTTAACTTATCATTACTGTTAGTTAAATCTTTTATTTTTTTCTCAAGTTCTTCCAGTTTTGTTGTGAGGTCTTTATTCTCTTTAGTTAAGTTATTAATATTATTTGTATGTTTTTTGATTTCAGTTTCTTGTTTTTGATTATTTTTGCTTATCTTTGTCTGACTACTTTTTAGGTCTTTATTTTCCTCTGTGAGATTAGTATTTTCTCTTTGTAATTCTTTGATTTCATCTTCTAGATTTTTGATTTGCTCTTTATTTTTTTCAATATTTGTTATATCACTGTTTACATAGTTATATAAAGCCTTTCCAACTTCTTCTGAGGTATGATTATATGTAGTTCCATATTTTGATTCTATTTTCTCTTGAAAGCTATTCCATGTATCAGCATCTAATTTAATAGTCTTTCTAACAATATCTTCACCCATATCCACACATCCTGTAACTTTTAACTTCTATGTTTTCAAGTTTTAAATTTATGATTTTCAGGCACTAATTTTATAAATTCCTATTTCCTTAATCCTTTTTTATATTATGGATTTTTTATTTCATTTTTTAGTTTTCATAAATTTTATGTTTTTTGAATTATAATTTATAATTTTTTATATTTATTTTCATCTTTCTATTCAGGTATGTTTTTTTAAATTATGAAATCATATTTGCCATAATTTTCACAAGATTAGTAATACTTTTTTCTTACATAATTTTGTTTTTTAATTTATGTTTTTTGTTTTTTATGTATTCATCTATATATAAATATACAAAATTTACAAATGTATTTATCTATAATAATGATTCTTAGAACGTAATATAAACAATCATAACTGAATAATTATTATTAACCTAATAAAGTCTTTAATATGCTTCTTTTTATCCTTGATTATTCTACAAATTTTATGATATTTCTATCCATATTCTTATAATTAGTAATACTTTTTTTTCTTATCTCTTGGTTTTCATGTAGAATATCGGG
>JAJQHG010000061.1 GCA_021199865.1 Methanosphaera sp.
CTATCAGTGTGGAGATAATCATGACAACAGCACTAATAATGGCTGGTGGTAAGGGTACCAGGATGCATATGGACTATGAAAAGCCAATGATTAAAGTTAATGATAAACCAATGATTGGATATGTAATAGAAGCATTACTAGAATCAAAATATATAGATAAAATTCTAGTTGCAATAAGCACTAATACTACTCATACAAGAGAATATGTGAGGAAGTACCCTGTAACAATAGTGGATACAAAAGCAAAAGGATACTTAGAAGATTTAAGTGACATATTATCAAATAGAGATATTCTAGATGAAGATGAGGTGGTCATGACAATTGTGGCTGATCTACCATTTATTAGATCAGAACAAATTGATGATGTATTAAATCATTATTATGATAATGATAAGCCTGCTATGTGTGTATCAGTACCTGAGGAGTTATTTAAGAAATATAATATTAAGCCTACACTAGTATATGAGGGTTTAGTACCTTCTGGAGTAAATATTGTACTAGCTAATAATAATGAACAGGATCAGTTAATATATGTTTCTACTAATGTAGAACTAGCTTTTAACATTAATACACTGGATGATCTTACTCTCTCAAAGGAGTATGTTAAAAGGTGATAAAAATAAATTTGTTTTTTAATTTTTATTTTGATAGAAAAACAATATTTTGATAAAAACATATATTCATTTTCAAAAAATTATATATAGTTTTGTAAATAGATTTAATATTAATAATGTACTAAGGGTATACAATAATAACTATATTAGGTGTCTATAATGCCAAGTGAAAGAGAATTAATTAAAGGGGAAGAAAAACTTTGGAAAACTATAAAGGGCTATCAGGTAGCTACAAGTAATGCACGCATACTAGGAGTACTTGATGAACTAGGAATTGATGAAAAAACGGGTAAAATCGTAGAAATAGTTATACAAACAAGTAGTGACAGAAACGTTAATATTAAAGGTGCAAAACGTAATGGTGATCTCCTAACAGTACCTTTCAGTAAAGTTGAGAAAGTTGGAGAATTCATAATCATATCTAGTTAAACTGGATTATAATAACCACATGGTTATTATTACTACTTTTTTTTATTAATTTTATTAAATATCATATATTTGGAAACACTTTTTAGTTTTCTATAATCAACTTTTTCAAAAAATAGCATTATATTTCTTATTTTATAAATCATATTTTTATCACAATATTGTTATTCATGATATTTTTATTGAATCTTATTTTTTTTTTATTAATGTGTACATGAATTTTTATTATGTGTACATTATCTACACTCTCTAATTAGACTGATAAAACAAGTATTGCTGATTTTTATTGACTAAAGTTTTACATGTAAACATGAAGTAGACTTACTTAATAGCATATTTTTTAAGTCATCATATAATTTTTAAGAAATATATTTAAAAATAGTTGTTAGGTGGAGAATTATTTGGTGGTTAGTATAAGAATTATGAAGTGAACCTACATTCCCTCCATACTCATATCCATAAGTTTCTTTGTTTCCTGAGCAAGGTCTGCTGGTAATCCTTTGATATCAATATCTAGGAATCCTCTTACAATCATGGATGCTGCTTCATCTTCTGTTAGTCCTCTAGCCATTAAGTATTGTATTTCATCTTCAGCAATTTTTCCAACAGCTGCTTCGTGTGATAATTCCATGTTTGTTGATGATCCTCTAAGCTCTGGTATTGAATCAATTCTTGATTCATCAGATAGGATTAATCCCATACATTCTAGGTGTCCACGTACATCTTGAGTTTCTCCTACTAGGTCTCCTCGTGTAATGATTGTTGATTGATCTTCAGATATTGCTCTTGTAATCATTTCTGCTTGTGAGTTTTGGCCTGATAGTACAGTTCTTGATCCTTGATCAATTAGGGAATCTTCTTTTCCAGCAAGTATTGATTGGAAATAGACCTTACAGTTTTTACCATTAGCATATGCTGTTGGGTAAGATTGTAGGTTTCTTACGGGGTTTGCTAGTATATAATTGGATATGTATGTACTGTTATCATCCATTATTACTCCTGTTCTTGGTCTTACATCTACTTCTTTTGCCCAGTTATGTACCATTGTGAACGTTACCTTTGATCCTTTCTTTAGGTAGAACTCTGATACACCAATATGTGCTGCATTATCTACATGTTTTGCTGTAGAACATCCTGTAATAATATTTATTTCTGAATTTTCTTCTGCAATAATTATGTTGTGTGCAGTTTGTCTTACTGTATCATCACCAATATACATACATGCTTGTATTGGTATTTCTAGTTTAGTGTTTGGTTGGCTTCTTATGAAGTATCCACTCTGTGCACTTAGCTCTGTTGTTGCTGTGAACTTATCTGTATCTACTGCTACTGCTTCCCACATGTAGTCTGCTAACCAGTCATACTTTTCAAGTGCTTGTGGTGTACTCATTACTTCTACACCAGGGAACATATTGTTTACAAATACTTCTGATTGATTCATCTGTAGGAATGATGCGGATCTATCAGATTCATCTGTTTCCATACCCACACTTGTTAATGTTTCTTTATCACTTTTAGATAGATCATCTAAGGAATCAACATGTTCATATTCTTCTCTACTAGCAGGTTCAAATTCATCTAGATCTACATCTTCACCTACAGCTGCTTTTTTATCCAGTGCATTCTCTGCTCTCTGCTTATATGATGCCATATTTATTCATCTCCAAAACCTGATTTTTGTACATCTTCAATTATTTCCTTTGGGCTACCTGTACGTGTTATTTTTCCATTCATTAGGATGTGTGCATGAGTTGCATCAACAAAGTTTAATATGTATCCAAGGTGAGTAATGAGTAATCCACCTTTTTTGGTTTCTTCTTGATCATGACCTAGTAGTGAATTGATTTCTTTTGAGATTAGTTCTACATTCTCTATGTCTACTCCACTATCTGGTTCATCAAACATGATAAAGTCTGGTTGTTGTGCTAGAAGTTGTAGTAGTTCTGATCTTTTTACTTCTCCACCAGAGAATCCATAGTTTACATCTCTTTCTAGGAATGATTCGTTAAGTTTTAGTTTATCTCCTAGAGATACTACTTCTTCATCTAATTCTTCATCACTTTTGTAGTCATGTTTTTGATCAACGATTTTTAGTAAATCTTTTAGTTTTACTCCTCTAATTGATGGAGGGTTCTGGAAGGTTACTCCTAATCCTAGTTTTATTCTTTCATGGGTTTCCATGTTTGTTATGTCTTGGCCTTTATATATTATTTTACCATTTGTTACTTTGTATTTTGGGAAACCAAGTATTGTCATAAAGAGTGTACTTTTTCCAGCACCGTTTGGTCCTATTAGTACGTGTGTTTCACCTTCTTCTATGGAAAGATTTACTCCTTTTAATATTTTCTTTCCTTCTATCTCTACTTCTAAATCAGATATTTCAAGTAGCATTTAATCACCTTATAAATATAAAATCAATATAACTCTAATGAATTTTTTTAATTCTATTGTTGATAAATAATATGTTATTTATTTTCATAACTTATAATACTACTATATCACATTGTTAATATAAAATTATTGAATTTAAAATCATTAAATAGGTTACATTTATGTTCTATTATATTGCCTAAAAAATAGGGTATATATG
>JAJQHG010000095.1 GCA_021199865.1 Methanosphaera sp.
ATATATAATTATCAATAATAAAAATAGCACTTTCATAAACTATGAAAAATAATTACCTAAACAAGTAATAATAAAATTAAAATAGAAAAAAAATAGTAGTAATGATTAAATTCAATCATTTACCTATTCTCATAAACATCAGACTTATTCTTAGAGTGTTCAAATGGCATATTTATACCATAATTAATCTTCTTATCAATACGTTTCTGATCTTTTTCTTTCTTATTAGTTGCGAGTTTTCTTAGCATACCAACACCATACTCGCCCTCATCAGTTTCTGTGACCTCAAGAACACCATCAGCTATTGCCTGATCAATTAACTGACTACCCTTACTAGTACGCTTAATAATAGTAGACCAACCATCCTTTGCTCCAACAGATCCACATGAAAAGTCAGATAACTCTGAAACATAGTCAAGACAATAACTACAACCAGCCTGCTCATAGCCATGAGTCTTCTTTAAGGGTAACTTATCCTCCTTACCATTATGTGAAATAATTAGCTTTCCCTTATTAATATCCATCTTTGTAACCTGAGCTGGACTAACACCCGCAGTTTCTGCAATAAATGTCTTAATAGACTCATATGGGAAGTTCTCCATACAATAAATACCCACAACTAATGCAATCTTATCAGTAACATTTCTTCCACCAAGAGGATATGTCTGTAACTTACGAATACCCATAACCTGACAAGGAGTTCCAACAGTACCAATCTTTTCTAGACCATACTCATGAGCAGCATCCTTTAGAAGTGAAATATTGGGACACATAGTATACTTTGTACCCGCAGCCTTAAGAATATCCTTCTTAGTTGTTGCAACCTTAGGCTCAGGCATCCATGGAGTATCACTATCTCCAGCTACAAGTGTACCATCAATTATATTATTCTCTAAAGCATATATAAGTAAACTTGATACAATTCCACCATCCTGAGACTTATTTAACACATTATGATCAGAGGTTCTAGCAGTAATAATCTCCTCATGTGGTCCAAGTATTGAATCATATATCATTTAAACTTCCTCCTTATTATATCCTAATTCCTTATAGATCTCATCAACTGGCCACCAGCTACGTGTACACTGATAATAGCATAATCCACATTTAACACATCTATCACAGTTAAATGATGGTCTACCATCCTTCATAGTCATAGCCCTAGTTGGACATACAGCAACACATGTACCACAACCTATACAAATAGAATGATTAATAATCTCCTTTTGTAGGTCACATCCACACACATCCTGCTTCTTAGCCATATCCATAAATGGTGCAAGATATTCCATATCATTATTCACTGCTGCAAGTAAAACCTTCTTAATTATCTCTGGTGTAGGTGGACAACCAGGAACAGCTAGATCCACATCCACAATATTCTGTATTGCTAAAAATGATGAATGCTTAGGTTGTGCCTGCTGACCACCCTTAGCATAAACTGTAAATCCACCAGTTGCAGCACATGAACCCAGTGCCACTATTAACTTGGACTTCTCTCTAGCCTCCTTTAAGTCCTTCATGGAATGTGAATCCTCTAGACACACAGATCCCTCAATAAGACATATATCCATCTTAGGCATATCCCATCTATCCACTAATGTCTGACCATACACAATATCCACAGCATGTAATAGGTCAACTAAGTCATCATAGTTCTCAGTAAATGACATTAAGTCACCTGTACATCCAGATAAATGAATATAACCTACCTTTAACTTATCTCCACTAATATTCATAGCAGGTGTCTGAGTTGATCCACTAGATTCCTCTTTTCCTGCTAACCTTTCCTTAAGTTTTTCAAACACTATTCTCACCTTATAATAAAATTCTGATCTAAATATCTATCATATCATTTAAGACATCAATTGTAAGCTCTATCACATCATCAATCCTATTTTGAACTGTCCTACTAAGACCTATATCCATCTCTATAGGAACATATTCTGGTTGACATACTACTAATTTAATATTCACCTTATCCTTCAAGCTATGTAGAGGATACGTTGCAGATATTCCATGAACATCCATGTATCGCTCCTCCTCTTTTACATCATCAATATCAAGTACACATATAGTCCCAGGATCTTCACCAAGACTAGCTATATCTATGATAATAATATTCTTCCATTCATCCTCAGGTAGAGTAAATAAGTAGTGGGGAGCACCTGTACCTCCATCTACTAGGCAGGTATCTCCAGGTAACACAATATTCTCCTCATTCATCTGTCTGATAACTTCTGGTCCAAAACCATCATCACCATAAAGAATATTTCCACAGCCAACAATTAGATTCTCATGATTATAAGACATATGATCTCCTTATAACTGAACCATATCCTCTTTTATTACTTCTTTAGTCTCATCATCCCTAACTACCATGTGTGTAGCACAGGATAAACATGGATCATATCCCCTAATAATGTGGGGTGCATACTCATGATGGAAACCCTCTGTAGCTATACCCATAGTTGGTATATTCCATGTTGTAGGAACTATAGCATTATAATCACTAATATACCCTTCAGGAGATATTTTAGCTGTATGAACATTTGTACCACGTGGACCCTCAATTACACCTATACCAAGATGATCTGTTCCCTCAAGAGAATATTTTGCCATTACCTGTGCTGATGGATCAATACTATCTACTAAGTCAATAATATTCTGTGCACTAGTTAACATTTCCTCTGCACGTGCTAAGTGTTGAGCTTTCACTCCAACACCCTTAAAATTCCTATACTTTGCTGCTCTAGCACGAGGACCAGTTTCCACAGCATCACCACGATATAAGGGGATACGTGAACATGCACGTTTTCCTATCTTAGAATCATCATACCATGTCTCAGGAGAAATCTCCTCAACCTCTTTCATTGAAAATGCCCTATTTGATCCATAAGTATCATCAGATGCAAATACTGGCTGATTATGTTCTCCTAACTTATCAGGGAAATCCTTATCCTCAATAAGACCCTTCATAATTTCAACATGCTCCTCAAGTAGTGGCATTAAGCCCTGCATACGAGTCTTTATCTTATTCTTTGTGTTCTTGGATATATTATGTGCCATTCCACCAATTCTTATATCTGATGGATGAATACCCTCACCACCAATAACATCCTGCACATACTGTGCCTGCTTTCTTATCTCAGAAACATCCTTAACAACCTTATCATACTCTGCATCAGGCACAAAGTCTGGTGCAATAAGGAATTGATGTATTGCATGACTATTAAGTATATGTGAACTTAAACACATCTGTCTTAATTTCTTAGCTGTCTTTGGTATTTCAATCTTTAGAGAATTATCAATTGCTTCAACTGATGCTAATGTATGTGTAACAGGACAAACTCCACAGATCCTCTGTACAAGTACTGGTGCACTTTCAGGTCTCTTACCTATAACCATCTTCTCTATTCCACGAACAGGGGTAATACTAAAATAGCGTCCAGTAGTTACTATTCCCTCATCATCAACTTCCATTGATAACTCAGCATGTCCCTCCTGACGACTAGTTGGGGATATTACTATAGTTTCAGTCAACTTAATCACCTATAATTTAACTTTAATAATTTGAATTTTTAAATTCTATCTGTTATTAATATAAATATAATATTTATTC
>JAJQHG010000121.1 GCA_021199865.1 Methanosphaera sp.
GACATAAAGATAATTACAGATTAGTTATACTTTGATTACACATTAATACACAACTATGAAGAATAACTATGATTTTAACTAAAATACAGCAAGTGATACAATGAAAATATGTATGGTACTAGAATTCTTTCTTCCCTACTATAATGGGGGAGGAGAACACAGATACTACGAGTTAGCTAAACGAGTTGTTAAAACAGGACACACAATAGACTTATTAACAATGAAAACACCCGATGGAGATGACCATGAAGTAATTGAGGGCATAAATGTATACCAGATTGGACCAACAATAAATAATCCCCCAATACGCTCAGTAAAAGACTTCATACAATACTTCTTTAGTGTAACCAGGTGGCTTCTAACACATAACTATGACTTAATTGATGCACAATCCTACTCACCACTAATATCATCAGTAATATGTGCAAAACTAAAGAGAACACCCATAATAGGTACAATACATGATGTTAGTACTAATAATACTGATCAATGGGTACAATCCTCTAAACTAGCTAATATGGCTGAAACAATGTTTGCAAGACTACCCTACACTAATCTTTTAACAGTTAGTGAAGCAACACGTAACTCACTAGTAGAAAACTTTGGATCAAAAGATGATAAGACCGTAGTAATTTATAATGGTGTTGATATACCAAGAATTGATAGTGTGGAATGTAATCAGAAGGATAAGAATACCATACTTTTTGTTGGACGTCTAATACCACATAAACATGCAGATGACTTATTATGGGTAGTTAATCAACTAAAGGATGATATTGATAACTTGAAACTAGTTATTGTGGGTCGAGGAATAGAAAAAGATAAACTATTAGAGTATATTGATGAAAATCATCTAGAAGAATATGTAGAATTCATGCAGGATCTTAGTGATGAAGAATTAACAATCCAAATGAAAAAGGCAAACGTGCTTGCACTACCAAGTACACGTGAAGGATTTGGATTAGTACTAAGTGAGGCTAATGCATGCCATACACCAGTAGTAGCCTATTGCTCTGGTGGAGTAGTTAATGTAGTACGTGATGAGTATAATGGATTCCTAATAGAACCATTAGATAAAGTAGCACTAAAGGATAAAATAGAGTTAATATTAACAGATAAACAACTACAAAAAACAATGGCAGAAAATAGTTATAATCATGTAGTAAAAAACTTTGATTTAGATAAGCTAACAGTTGAATATATAGAATTAGCACAACAATTAGTAAACCAATAGTATAGGAGAATTAGTAATGGATAAATTCACATTTAATAAAACCTCAATAGAGGGAGTATATGTTATAGAAACAAAAGTATTTGATGATGAACGTGGATACTTCATGGAAACATACCAGAAGGACGTCTTTGATGAGGCTGGACTTAACTTTAACTTTGTGCAGGATAACCAGTCAAAATCAAAGAAGGGTGTACTTAGAGGCTTACACTTCCAGTATACTCAACCACAAGGAAAGCTTGTACGTGTAATTAGTGGTGAAGTATTTGATGTAGCAGTTGATCTTCGCCGTGACTCACCAACATATGGTAAATGGGAAGGTGTAATATTATCAGCAGAAAATAAGAAGCAATTCTATATACCTGAGGGCTTTGCACATGGATTTGTTGTATTATCTGATGAGGCAGAATTCACATATAAATGTACAGACTTCTATAAACCTAATGATGAGGGTGGAATTAAGTGGGATGATCCCGAGATTGGTATTGATTGGCCAATAGATGATATTGATGAAATCATATTATCTGATAAGGACAAGAAGTGGAAGTCTCTAAAGGATAGTGAAGTATTCTTCTAAACCCCTCTTATTTTCCTACTATTATTCATTAATAATAGTTAAAATTATTTAGAATTAGTATAAATAACTGTTTTAGTTATAATTAATGTAATAAATTTAAAAAAATAGTTTTTATTAAAAAAAAGTTAAAATAGTATAAAAAGGTATAATAAATAAGTTATACTTTTTTAAGAATTACTATGCTCTTTTTAGCCTTATTTATACCATTCATTATTTCCTGTGCTCTATCAGACTCCAGAGGTATATTGAATTTTTCTTCTACACCTTCTCTGTAGAGTGAGTTGAATGAACAGAAGGGTATTATTCTACCATCAGGTGTTGCATAGTGGATAACACATCTTTTTACTCTGTCTTGATCAAAGTTGAATGGATCCATAAAGTGCATTGATGAAATTAGTAATGCATTCATATGGAAGTCCCCTAATGCCTCATAATCCTGTTTTATGAAAATATTTTTAAGTATATTCACCATATCAAGATATTCTGGTGCTTTATCTGAATTTACTACTTTACGTAGTTGGTTAACAGTTTTTACAACAGGCATTGCTTTTGATAGTTTAGATTCATTCTCTACAATAAGTACTGCATCTTCAAGTGTTTGTAGGAATCCATCCACATCTATAAAGTCTGTTATTGGTATTAATGTACCATCAGTATCCTTGAATACATATGTTGCTACTCCACAGTGCTGGTTACATGTTAGTGTAACTTCATCCTCATGTCCACTTAGTGCTACGATTATGTCTGATACTGGTGCTACACTACTAGCTGGGTAGAATGCTTCACTTGTTATGTTTCCATTTGTTTGTTCTTCTGTAAGTTTTACGAAGTCATCAATAGTTATACGTTGATCTTCTACTTCATCTCTAGGTGTACGTCCTGCAAATGATACTGGTTGGAAGTTTACTCCCCTAATAACATCAAGGTTATCAAATGCAAATCTGATGATATCTCCTACTTGATCATCATTTATTCCTTTTACTAGTGTTGGTACTAATACTATTCCAAGGTTTGCTTTACGGCAGTTCTCAATTGTTTTCATCTTTGTTTTTAAGAGATTAGCCTTTCTTGCAATAATATATGGTTCCTCAGTCATTCCATCAAACTGTAGGTATACAGTGTTTAATCCTGCATCTTTTAGTTCTTTTGCATAGTTTTCATCATTTGCTATAGCTATACCATTTGTTGCAATCTGTGTGTGTACGAAACCTTCCTCTTTTGCTATTTTTATGAGATCTACTAAGTCTTCTCTGACTGTTGGTTCTCCACCTGCATACTGTATTGCTGGTGTTTTTACTGGATGATTCTTTCTAAGATTTCTTAGCATCTGTCTGATTTCATCCTGTGTTGGCTCATATAGTGTTCCACTTGTTGCTGCATTTGCAAAACAGATTGGACATCTAAGATTACATCTATTTGTTACATCAATTAATCCTAGTATTGTTTGACTTTCATGTTCTGAGCATAAACCACAGTTTTCTGGGCATGGCTTTGTTGCCTTCTTCTCATTATCTAGTGGATGAGCTTCTGCCTTAAACTTTGTTGCCTGTTTATATAATTTTGCATCATGCCAGTATGTATTCTTGAATTTTCCATGTTCTGGACATTCTTTTTCTATGTATACTGTGCCATCTTCTTCGTATACAACGGCATCTAATGTTTTTAAACACTCTGGACATAGACTCATTGTTTCTCTTTTGTCGGTTATTTTAATCCTCCCCTAATATTTTTATGAATTAAATAAACTAAAGAACAATAATTCTAATGTACTTTATTTATTATTATTTTTAAGTTTGGTTAATTCATAAATCT
>JAJQHG010000106.1 GCA_021199865.1 Methanosphaera sp.
TCTGATTTGTATAAGAGACAGAGGTTAAATATAGACATGGATTTTAGAAATGTTCAATTACCTAGGGATATTCACACAGGGCCTGGAGTAATTAATGACGTGGCTCCGTTATGTGATAACTTATTATTAAATAAAAATGTAGTATTACTAACTGGACATACAACAAAAAAGATTGCAGGAAAAAAAGTTAAAGAACTACTTAATGATAATGGTTATGATATATCAGAGATTATAATCGATACTGCAACAGAAGAATCAGTAGAATTAGTTACACAGGAATCAAGGAATTCATCAGCAATCATTGGAGTTGGTGGAGGTAAAGTTATTGATGTAGCAAAGATGTCTGCTACAAATAATAAAATACCAATGATTAGTATACCAACAACTGCAGCTCATGATGGTATAACATCTCCTAGAGCATCCATTAAAAGTGATCAGGGAAGTTTATCTCTTGCAGTTGATGCACCCTTTGCTATAATTGCAGATACTAAGATAATATCTGATGCACCATTCAAATTCTTATCATCAGGATTTGGTGATATAATATCTAATCTTACAGCTGTTGAAGATTGGAAGTTAGCCCATAAACTAATTAATGAACCATTTAGTGATTCAGCAGCATCTTTATCTAAAATGACAGCAGAATTAGTAATTAATGATGCAGAAAATATTAGGCCAGAACATGTAGGGAGTGCTGGTATAATAGTAAAAGGATTAATTAGTAGTGGTATGGCAATGAGTATAGCAGGTAATAGTAGGCCAGCTAGTGGATCTGAACATAAGTTTAGTCATGCATTAGATGTGATTGCACCTAAACCTGCACTTCATGGTCATCAATGTGCTGTTGGTACTATAATGATGATGTACCTACAAGGCGGTGATTGGGAAAAGGTACAATCAGTTCTAAAACTTGTTGGTGCTCCAACAACAGCCAAACAACTAAATATTGATGAACAATATATTATAGAAGCTCTAGTTGAAGCTCATAATATTCGTAAAGATAGATATACTATTCTTGGAGATCGTGGATTAACTGAGGATGCAGCATATAATATTGCACTAAAAACCCATGTAATATAATTTTTGTGGATGATGTTTAATGATTACGTTAATAGGTACTAGTTTAGCAAAGGAAGGATTAGTTTTTACATTTAATGGTGGAGCTAATAAATGTGAATCATGTAGATATAAAAAGTCTTGTTTAGGTCTTGAGAAGGGACGAAAATACATGATAACTAATGTTAAGAAGGTTACACATAAATGTCCACTTCATAAAGATGAATCTGTTCAAACAGTTGAGGTTGAACCTGCAACTATTAGAGCTGCAGTAGAATCAAAGAAGGCTTTTAATGGCTCAACAATTATATTCCGAAATCAGGAATGTGAGGGTGAATGTGAAAATTTTGAAATATGTCATCCTGAAGGATTATATAATGATGATAAATGTCAAATAGAGGAAATTGGGCCAAAATTAATCTGTAAAAATGGTAAGAATTTAGTTGAAGTAATACTAAGTCATTAAGGTGTTTTCAATGGTCAATATGGATGTATTAAAAGAGAAGGTAGGTAAAAAAGCTGTTGATATAGTAAAAGATGGTCAAATTGTTGGATTAGGTACAGGTTCAACTACTCATTACTTTATTAAGTATTTAGGTGAACGTGTAAAAAATGAGGAATTAGATATTGTTGGTGTTCCAACAAGTTATCAGTCATTAATCCTAGCACGTGAAGTAGGTATTAATATTAGTACTCTTACTACACTAGGTGATAATGAAATTGATATTGCTATTGATGGAGCTGATGAAGTAAATAGTAATCTTGACTTAATTAAAGGTGGAGGTGCTGCTCATACTTTAGAGAAGCTTGTTGATAGTTCAGCTAAGGAATTTGTTGTAATTGTTGATGAAAGTAAAATGGTTGATCAGTTAGGTAAATTCCCAGTACCCCTAGAAATAATTCCTGATGCTTTACAATTAGTTAAGAATAGACTTATTGATATGGGTGGTAAACCTGAACTTAGGATGGGTATCCAGAAGGATGGACCAGTTGTAACTGATAATGGTAACTTTATTTTAGATACTAAATTTAATGAAATCTTAAATCCTGCTGATCTAGAGAAGGAATTGAACACTATTCCAGGTGTAGTTGAGAATGGTGTTTTTGCAGGATTAGCTGATAAGGTCATTGTTGGTAAAATGTCGGATATTGAAGAATTTGATAGAGATTAATTATATGTGATGAGGCTACAACAATGAAACAATGTATGGATTCAGATAATCTACATAGGCGACTTAGAAAAATTGAAGGACAAGTAGCTGCTATTGATCGTATGATTGATAAAGATGTACCTTGTGAGGATGTACTAATGCAAGTTAATGCTGCAAAAAGTGCATTAACTAAGGTAGGTAGTATTATTTTAGAGGGGCATATGAATCATTGTGTTAAGGATGCAATTGATTCTGGGGATGCTGATGAAGCTATAGCTGATTTATCTAAGATTATTGATTATTATTCTCGAATATAATCTTTCTCATTTTAATTTCTTTTATTTTGTTAATCTGTTATTAGTACATTCTATTTTTTATTAAATTATTTTTAAATAACAACTTATTTATTTTTATTAAAAGTTTTTGAATTTTTTTTAGTGATATCTTTATATACTATGTATTTCATAATATGTATTATACCCATAGGGGTATAGGTATTAATAATCAAACTTAACCTATTAAAATCACTTCAAAAATATGTATTTTATACCAGTCTATAATTACTCTAACTTTGAAGAAAATGTATTTACAAAAAGTGTGGATCGTAATCATGTTTTTTCAAGGATAAAAAATATAAAAAATTCTAGATTGAAAAAAGTAAATAACCAAAACTATGATGAGGATTAATAATGAATAATTAGTTTATAAAAAGGTACTTTAATGTAGGAATTAAGTATTGCCTATAATAATGTCAGTTTTTATTTTAATTTTTATGAGTTAAATCCTATTATACACCAAAATATTAAAATTATATGGTATTAACCATATTTTTGCCTATTAAATTCATAACTTTTATTATGCTTATATGATTTTAACTGTTATTTAGTTAATAGCATAATAGAATGTTTTTACTATTTTTTTATTTAAATTATTTTTATGAATAAATTATTTTTGTTTTAATTAAAGTTTTTTTAATCTTTTTATTAATTTTTATTGATTTTTAATGAAAAGTTTATATACTATGTATTGCATATTATATATTATACCCTAGGGGGTATAGGTATTAAGTAGCTAAACTTAATCTAAATGAAATTATTAAAATGAAACAAAATATGCATTGATCAAAACAAAAAACCAAGATGTTGAATGGAATATAATTAATTTTTCATTTAACTACAGTTTAAATTAACTCTAACTGTAATTGCATGAGGTATGCAGAGGTGTGAACTGTAATTACTTCATGTTAATCTTGGGAGTTTTTGATTATATAAACTCTATTGAATGTTGCATAAAAATAAATTATTAAGAGGGGATAATAATGAATAATTATCTTAATAAAATACGTACGTTAATATTAGGAATTATAATGCTACCTCTAATTATATTAGTAGCTTTTTACT
>JAJQHG010000032.1 GCA_021199865.1 Methanosphaera sp.
AAAGTACACACTACTATAATAGTTTCTCTAAAATCATCTTTAAACATAATAAAAAAAGTTGAACACAAATTAATTTTCTAGGTATTCTATGTTATCACCATACCTACTTCTATATATAACTTGTATAACCTTTATATTGCTACATCTAGCATAATTAAAGGCATCAGCCAGATTCTTGTAGTATCTGTAATTATTGTTCACCCTATCTTTTATATTATATCCAACATCTCCTGCTAGAATAATATTATCATTACTAATAGTTTCTAGATAGCTTGATAGTTTTTCTTCATCAATTTCTTCACAGGTAACACCATAATCTCCACCAATAATTATCATATGGTTATCTGAGTACCTGTTTAGGTTATTTACACACTTCTTAATAGCTGTAGTGTTAAGACCAGAATTAATATCCTCAAACACTATCTTATTATCAATATAACGCCTAGAGTTACGTCCATTAATAGAATTTATTGATTCAACATTACTTATAATACTTTTAATAGGTATTCCTAGCTTTAAAGCTACAGTAATTGCAAGTAATATATTATTTACATAGAAGTCGCTTAGAGCATAGGCTTTTACTATGAATTCCTCTTTATTAATAGATACCCTGATAGTGGTTTGATCTAAGCTATAATCAATACTTATTGTGTACACATCACTACTATTATTATTAAGACTCACAGTAGTGATATTATCCTCTACCATATCCCTATAATATGTGTTATATGCATCATAGTCACATATCACAGTATTTGAACTAAACACACTCTTTTTTGCACCACTTGCACAACGCTTATTATCAGCTATAGGGTAGTCCTCAACAATATTAGTTAATACTCCAATATCACAGTTACTTGTTATTCCAAGAGATACCTCACATATAAAGTATTCAATCTCATCTAACAAGTTCTCATCCCTAGCAATATTTAGACTTGTAATTATACTAGCAGGGGTGATACTAATATCTCCTCTAAGTGTAGTTGATCTATTAAGACTATGATATACTAAACCTTCACTACATAGTATTAGACAGTTATGGTCTCTTAGTATACTACTAATTAGGTGAACTGTTGTAGTTTTACCCTTAACACCTGTAACTTCAATTAACTTAAAATTCCATCCATACTTTAATCTATGCTTATTTATAAGGTATCCAGTAAACTCATGGTGTGTATAATCATAGCTAAACACATCCCTCATATGAACAGGATTAACCACAACATATTTATCCCTATTATCATTGATCTTAGCTAGGTCTAGAAACTCTACATTATAAGTACTAGAATACTCCTTCTTCATACTACTAGTTAGCTTATTATATGTATCATAGAAATATAACTTATCATCACTATATTTTGAGTATTCTCTAAGTAGAGTTATACCTCCATGATTAGCATCACTAATTAGAATGTTTTTAGTCATGAATTCACCTAGTTAATTATGTATAACAATTAATTAAAAAAAGTAGATAAGGGTTATCCAACAATAAGTTTACTATTTACGTTGTTATAGAAGTTTTTCTTGAATTTTACGAAGTATGCTGATGTATCAGACTTCTTAAGCCTTATTTCCTCTTCATATTTAAGTTCATTATTTGATGATCCATCAAGTACAGCTATACCATCCTTACCTTCATTAATAAGCTTAACAGTAATATTACTATCACCAGGTAATATCTTTGGCCTAGTATTAAGCTTAAATGGACATATAGGTACTATCAGGGAAGCATCAACTCTAGGATCAACTATTGGTCCACCAGCAGACATAGCATATGCGGTTGATCCACTAGGAGTAGAGATAATTAATCCATCAGCCCTTAGTTCATCAACCACTTCACCATCAGCACATACCTGTAAATCTAACATCTTAGCAGGAGTCTTAGTCATTATCACTAATTCATTAAGTACCCTGGAGTTCTTGTCATTAAACTGTACATCTAGTTGCATACGCTCCTCTATAAAGAAGTCATAACTTAATAGTTTCTCTAAACATTCAAATAACTCCTCAGGATCAACTTCTGTAAGAAATCCTACTGTACCCATATTAATACTAAGTATAGGTATCTTCTTTGGAGATAGAGCATGCTGTGCATGTAGCACTGTTCCATCACCACCAATACATAGAGCAATATCACAACTCATATCCTCTATGTCAACATGGTATTCCTCATATTCTGGTAGCTTCTCTATAATGTTACTATCCACTTCTATTTCTGTTTTATTTTCAAGTAAATAATCAATAATAGTCTTATCAAGATCTACTGCATCAGTATTATCAGTTCGTGATACGAGTCCAAGTTTCATGTTATCACACATTTAATCAATTAATTGTAGAACATCTTCTTGTAGCTCTTTATTTGTTGTAGCTATAATGGATGTCTTCTCTATTAAGTCAAGCCTACTCTTTAGAGGCATTTTATTACGATCTGTTATTAGTCCACCATTCTCCTTAATAATAAGTTGGCTAGCAGCAATATCCAGTACTCTCACCTGTCCAATATCAAGGAATACATCATATGTTCCATCAGCAACATAGCATAACTCTACAGCTATAGCACCAATTAACCTCATACGCCTAACAGATGAACATAATTTATCCAGTACTCCAGGTTTTGCCCTATAAATATATGTACAAAGTGTTGAGTCTGATGCTCTAGTGATACTGGATATATTCATCTTCTCATCATTCTTTGTTGCACCCCTACCCTTAACAGCACGATAAACATCACTTATACTAAAGTTTTTAACATAACCTACCTCAATATCCTCTAGTGTAACATTAGATAGATCATCACCACTTATTGGAGCTAGAGCTAGAGATATACCATAACATGGAATATTCTTCATAGCATTACTTGTACCATCAAGAGGATCCATCACAATAACATACTCTGCCATATCATCCCCAACTTTCAGTGTTCCAATCTCCTCACTAATCACTATTAATGATTTTCCACTAGACTCTATCATATCAAGTGCAGCTTTCTCAGCATACTCATCTATCTTATGTGTTGGTGTTCCATCAGCACCCATCTTGGTTATATTAGTAACATCAGGATCTTGCCTTGCATTAATAATAGCTTCCTCTACAGACTGTGAGATCTTATCAAACATATCTAACCAATAATTTATCTCTTCATCATTCATATTCAACACTTCAACTTCAATTATACTATTATATATATATATCTATAATTACTAATTAGGTTATAGTTTCATAATAAAAAATAGAGATACATATAAAAATAGGAGGTAAGGATAGGAGAATTAGTAAACAGATCACATGATCTAAGTAGGAATTACTAGTAATATACTTGTGGTGTTTCTGTTTTCTAGGAGGTTTCTGCCTCCTGTGTATGTTATTGTTATGTTGTATGTTCCTGTTTTCATTGTGTTTGGTATGTTGTATGTGAATGTTATTGTTTTGTTTATTACTTTTTGTATTACTGGTGTTCCGTCGTTGTTTTTTATTTCTAGTTAATATGTGTTTTTCCTGCCTTGAGACTATAGTACTGTGATCTTATTTATTATAGTTTCATGTGTATTGTCTAAAAGCATAATATAAACATTATATTATTGATTCAAATATAATGTGATGT
>JAJQHG010000038.1 GCA_021199865.1 Methanosphaera sp.
GATTAACTAGTATTAAATAATAAGTACCATCTAAATTATAAAAAGAATACTTAATTATAGTAGAAATTAAGTGAAAAAACAGATTAATATGACTATAATAATTAAAATCATTAAAAATAGTCCTCAGATAAATTATTTTCAAAGATAAATTAATAATAAAATAAATTATACTATATTAATTACTCTGATTATATCCACATTAAAAAACATTTTATCGATTTCTAATATTAACCAATGATAAAATAGAGTGAAACCTTGTTATATGTTATAAATAGTTAATAAAGTTACAATAGCTTCCAAAAAATATTTTTATAAAAACTAACCTATAATAAAAAAAGTAAAAAAAGAAAAATTGAAAGGGAATTTTAAATCCCCATATATGTTATACTTACTCTTCTATAAGTGTACCATTATCACTATCAGTAGTTTGTGATGTGATAACAAGAACTGATTCTAAGCGTAGAGTATTGTATTGACTGTTTTCACCGAATATAACTGTTACATTGTAGTATCCTGTAGCGAGTGTGTTTGTTGGTATTTCTACGTTTAATACTCCGCTAGTTGATGTTGTGCTTAGATATGTTTTACCGTTGATTTTTATTGATACTTTAGTGTCACGGTCAATTTGTACTCCGTTCTCACCGTAGATTGTCATGGTTATTGTAGCGTTTTCGCCCTGAGTTGAATATAATGGGCTAATCTGTGCTACTACATCAGACTTAGTAACAGCGAATGTAGTGTTCTCATCTACTCTATCATAATTAGTACCAGAATACACTGCTGTAAGTGTGTAGTTTCTCTCACTGTAGGTTGATGGTATTGTGTATGTTACTGTTGCTATTCCATTGACTACAGTTGCATTTAGTACTCCACCATCATCATTTATTAATGTTTTACCATTGATTTTGAAGCTAACGATTCCACCATCAACTACTTGGGAGTCCTCGGTTACAAATACAGTGAAAGTTACAGTATCTTGGACAACGATATCCTCTGGTAGGGATAATATTGTGATTGTTGCTTGTCTACTATTAACTGTTAATGTAGCATTAGTTTCACTATCAGTATAAAAACTGTTTTCACCATACTTAGCAGTTATAGTATAAGTACCAGGGTTGTTTATTATTGTGTAGTTATAGGTTGCTACACCATTTACTACATTTACTGTTGCAATTGTCTTACCATTAAGTTTTAAAGTTAACCTTACCTGTATTAACTAACTTACCCTTCTCATCTATAACTGTGGCTGTGAATATGATTGTGTTATTGTATTTGTCTATAATATCAGTTGTAGTGATTGTTGTATCTGCTTTTTCAACAATAACCTGATAGGATGCAATCATATCATTAGATGCCTCAATTACACCATAGTAAATCTTCACACTCCATGTACCAATAGTATCAAAACAAAAACTATTACCATCAACATTACCTATAATAACATAAATATTACCATCAGGATCTGTTATAATATAATAAAAATTATAATAATAAGAATATTGAATAAAATACATTAATCCTGAGTCAAATTATCTCCAAAATTATATATATACATATCAATAAATTGATATAACTTATTAAATAATAACATACTAATTCTATTGAAATAACTAAAAACATGAAAATAAATGCTTCAAATCAATAAAATAATGATGCATTTATAATTAAAGTATTATTAATATGTATAATTTCATTATTCAAAAAAGTAGTTGGAGGGTAAGGAATTTTATTCTTAAGTATTACTCTTCTTCTTCATCATCTTCTTCAAAGATCTTGTTTATTATCCAGTCGGTGTCAAATTCTATTAGGTCATCATATCCTTGACCTGTACCTAGGAATAGGATTGGTTTATGTATGACGTGTCCTATTGAGATGATTGCTCCACCTTTTGCATCTGCATCAATCTTTGTTAGTATGATACCATCAATATCTATGACATCATTGAACTTCTCTGCTTGATCTGTTGCATCATTACCCATTAATGCATCTCCTACATAGATTACAATGTCTGGTTTGGAGATTCTTTTTATCTTCTTTAGTTCATCCATTAGGTTTGTATTTGTCTGCATACGGCCTGATGTATCAATTAGTACTATGTCCTTTGATGTGGATCTTGCATGTTCTACTGCATCATATGCTACTGCTGCTGGATCAGAGTTACGTTCATGTTTAATTATCTTTAGGTTAAGATTGTTTGCGTGATGCTCTAATTGTTCTATTGCACCTGCCCTAAAGGTATCTGATGCTCCAAATACTGAGCTGTATCCATGCTTATTAAAGTATGTTGCAAGTTTAGCTATTGTGGTAGTTTTTCCGGTACCATTAATTCCTATGAGCATTATCTTGTATGGTTCACCTTTTTGTTTTGATTTTTCAATGTCATTTAGGAGGTCATATGTTCCATTATCAATTATGTCCCTTATAGATTTCTTTAGAGCATTTGTTGTGAATATCTTCATGTCTCCTTGACGTTTGATTTTACGTCCAATTAGATCTTCTTTTACATCATTAACTATACGGTCTGCTACGTCAAATGCTACATCGGATTCTAGTAGTGATAGTTCTAGGAATTCTAGTGTATCCTCTATATCTTCTTCTTTAATTGTTTTCTTTGTTATGAATCCGAATACTCCGCCTGATTGAGCTTCTCCCTCATACTTTGTGTCATCACTTTCTTTATCTTCCTTATCTTCTTCCTCTTCTTGTTCCTCTTTTTTATCCTCTTCTTCTTTTTTATCTTCCTTTTTGTTGCGTATTAGGAATCCGAAGCGTCCTTTACTTTCTTTTTTATCCTCTTCTTCCTCTTCTTCTACCTCTTGTTCTTCCTGTTCTTCTTGGATTTCTTCTTGGCTAGTATACTCTTCTTGCTCTTCTTCTTCCTCTGGTTCTTCTTCATCTTCAGTAGTGTCTTCTTGTTCTTCTGCTAATGGTTCTGATTCATCAGCTTCATCTGTATCTTCTGATTCATCTTTTTTGTCATCAGTTGTTTCTTTGGTTTCTTCTTTTTCTTCCTCTGTTGTTTCTGTTTCTTCTTGATCTGTTTCTTTTTTATCTTTATTTCGTCTGAATCTGTCAAAAAAGCCTTTCTTTTCATTTGGTTTTTCCTCTTGTTCTTCAGTTTCCTCTTCTTTTTCTTCTTCCTCTTCTTCCTCTTCGTCTTCTTCGAGGTTTTCATCTGTCTGTGTATCCTCTTCTTGTGCAGGTGTGTCTAGTTTATCTGTTGTGTCCTCATCATCTTCACTTGTATCTGGTTCTTGTGTTGTTTTACTAGAAGTCTCCTGCTGGGTTTCTTGGTTGTCTTCGGTTTCTTCTGGTACTTGGTCTACTACTTCTTCAATTTCCTCATTTGATTCAGTTGCATCATCTATTGTTTTATTTAATCGTTTACGTAGAAAGTCAAACAAAATCTCACAATCCTATATCATAATTAAATGATTATTACATTAATTTATGTTGTTACATAAATAAATAACTATTAATCCGAGTGCAAAACTTAGAAGTTGATCTTTGATTGATTTTAATAATATAATTAATTATATTAGTAATAATGAGTTTATCTATTATTATC
>JAJQHG010000035.1 GCA_021199865.1 Methanosphaera sp.
CATTATATTCTAATTGTATTATAGAGAATATTTTAGGAAATTATTTTAAAAAAAAAGTTTTATCTAGAAGTTTAAAAAAATAAAAAGTGTTAGTTACCCATACGTAGTGCTTGCATTAATTTACCAAAAAATCCCATATCTTCTTCTTTCTTAACTTTTTTTGGTCTGTTCTCACGTGGTAATCTAACTTCATATCCACAGTTTGGACATAACACATTATCTCCACCACAGCCACAGTTACAGTCTATCATCTCTGCCTCATTTTCATCAAAGTTGTGTCCACATAGTCTGCACTCAATCATTATTATACCTCCTGTAATGTGAATTAATATTGTATTAATAATTAATATCTAATTATAAGTTTAGTTCTACCTTAATTTATAAGTATTGATTTATAATGTATAAAAAGATAATAGTAAAATTCACATAATGAGTAATTAAAATAGTAGTTTAAGTTAATAAAAATAGTTATAATAAAAGAAATAAATTAGTTTTCTTGCTTAAAGGATTTCTTAAGCTTAGTAAGTAATGATACTGAATCATTCCTCTTATTTGGATTAGGCATATCATGTCCACAGTTAGGACAACGTACATTATTACCATTACATCCACCAAATGCACATGAACATCCACAATCTTCAACCTTTGTTTCATCAAATTTATATCCACATAAAGTACACTGCATCAATGTAATACCTCCAATAATAATAATAGTTATAAAAATATAAGTATATATCTTTTAATTCAAGATTAAGTTTATAATTCAAAAACAATTTTCTAAATCAAGTATAATATTTTATACTTCTTTAGAATATGCTTATTTCTTTTTGGTTTTAGCACCTATAATCATAGATTATTCCTCCAATAATATTATTAAAAAAAATTAGGGTATAGAATAATACTATACCATTTAGTCTAGGTGAATCCCAGGAGCAATCCTCCTTGGTATACTACCAGGGCGGCAACATACGCTATGACAACACACAGCACGACACAGACTGCCAGCCACTTCCAGGAATTTGTTTCTTCTTTTACTGCACCAAGACATGCGAAACATGGTACATATAATAATGAGAATACCATGAATGATAATGCTGATAGTGGAGTAAACATACCAGGTAATACATCCATTAATCCATCTTCACCTACACCGAATATTGTACCGAATGTTGAGATGATAACTTCTTTTGCAATCATACCAAATACGAGTGCTACAGAAGTCTGCCAGTTACCGAATCCTATTGGAGCAAATATAGGTGCTATTGCATTTCCAATAATACCAATTATACTCTCAAGTGAGTTTTCCTCTACACCTGGTGGTAGGTTACCTAGTAACCATACAAGTACTGCTGCACCTAGAATAATTGTACCTGCTTTTCTTAAGAAGAGACTTCCTCTCTCCCACATGTGAAGTGTTGCTGTTTTTAATGTTGGTAATCTGTATGGTGGTAACTCCATAGTAAATGGTGCTACCTCATCCTTGAATACTGTACTCTTGAATGTTTTTGCAACAATAACTGCTACAATCATACCTAATATGTACATTGCAAATGTTACCTCAGTTTGGTATGCTTCAAAGAATAATGATGTGAATAATGCATAGATAGGGATTCTTGCACTACAGGAAATGAATGGTAGAGCTAGTATTGTGGATATTCTATCTCCTTCATTTGCCAGTGTTCTTGTTGTCATTATACCTGTTACATCACAACCAAATCCTAGAATCATAGGAATGAATGCTTTACCATTTAATCCCATAACACTTTTCATGATTCTATCAATAACAAATGCTGCACGAGCTAAGTAACCAATATCTTCCATGAAACTTAACAGGAAGAACAGTATAAATATGATTGGTATGAATGTTAATACTGAACCTACACCACCAATTACACCATTAAGTATGAATGATGTAAATAAGCTGTCACCAAGTATAGGAGTTAAGTAATCTATTAATAGACTGAATGCATAATCAATTAGATCCTGCCATGGTCCTCCTATTGTATATGTTAAGTAGAATATAACATACATTACAATAAGGAATATTGGTATTCCTAGCCATCTATTAGTAACGATTCTATCAATTTTATCTGTGAGTGTTTGTGCATTTTTATTTACTTTCTTTACACAGTCATTTATGATACCATCAATCTTTGCATATTTATCATCAATTAGGGCATCATCAACAGCACAATCAAATTCTGCTTCTAAGTCTCGACGCATCTTTGTTACTTGTCGTAGATTTGCTTTGTCAGGTGATTGTTCTGCAGCATCTAGTACTTCATCATCACCTTCTAATAGTTTTAGAGCAATCCATGATTTTGGTGCTGAACCAAAGCTTAGACTTGGAAATAGACCTTCTATTTCTTTGATGCTTGTTTGAATTTTTTCATCATAGGTTATTTTTGATGAGTTGTCTTTAGGATTTTTTGACATTTGGATAGCTTTTTCTACTAGGCTATCTTTTCCATCATCCATTCCTTCTCCAGATCTAGCATCCACTATTGCTATTGGTACTCCTAGTGTTTTTTCTAGTTTTTTTACATCTATTTTTAAACCTGCTTCTTCAGCATAATTTAACATGTTTAGTGCTATCATTGTGTTAGCACCAGTTTCTATTGTTTGTAGTGTTAAGTATAAGTTTCTCTGTAGATTTTCTGCATCAATTATATTGATTACTCCATCAATATCTTCATGTAGTATTGCATCTCTTGAAACTTGTTCTTCTGCTGAATAAGGGGTTAAACTGTAGTTACCTGGTAAATCTATTAATTCGATTTCATAGTCTTTGTACTCGAATTCACCAGATTTTTGTTCTACTGTTTTTCCAGGCCAGTTACCTACGTGTTGTTTCATACCTGTTAAATAGTTAAACACGGTACTTTTTCCTACGTTAGGGTTACCTGCTAGTAGAAATTTTAATTTCTGCATATTTTACCTCTTAAATAAATAATATCAATTTAGGTATACCTAAATTATGTTTAAATAATTTTTATATATAAAACAATAATTAATGTGATAAATTAAATAATCATTAAAATCAAGAATTATTTTAATCCAATAAACTTAAAGCTTTAAAAGTATTATAGCCACGAAAAATCCTGCAGTCTAACCCCTACAGGATAGCCAAGTGATTCTTGCTCAAGCTTAAATGAATTACTACTGACAAGACCAACTTCTCTTAAATGTTCACCTAGAACCCCTTTTACTTTACGTGTTCTAACTATTTTACTAGGTTCAAAGTCATCTCTTATCATTAGCATAATATTTCCCCATTAGAATATTATGAGTTTTATATATTCTCTAAATTGAAAGAAAAGATAATATCCAATTTGATAATTAGGTTTGTGTTAAAGTATATATTTAGTTACACCTAATTAATTATATCTAAGTTCTTTATACTATATAAAAGTTATTATGAATTTAGTTAGATCTAATTTTAAACAATGAATAAAAATTACATGAATTTATATAAAAATTATTGAAAATTAGAATAATAATTAAATAATATATAAGTTAATTAAAAGTAGTATAAAAATGGGTTAAAATGAATAATTAATCT
>JAJQHG010000142.1 GCA_021199865.1 Methanosphaera sp.
CATTACAATTCATGGATATGCTAAGTTAGATAAAAGTAGGGAATATATTACTAAGTGTCCTAATTTTATTGATACATATCCCTATGGAATCTCAATAGGTATCAATATTCCTGATAATATTGTTGAATATGCAGGAAGTGATTATGTAAAAAAATATTCTGATACTGTTGAATCAATTAATAATAAACTAGATATTATTGGACCTGAAATTGAAAAAGTACTTGTTAATGAAGGTTATGCTTCAAGGTATATTAAAGCATCACAAATAATATCGGATGATCTAGAAAGTTATATGAGTCACAAACTTGTTGCTAATCTAGCAAATCTTGGATGGATTGGTAAGAGTGCTATGCTCATTAATCCATATTATGGTCCACGTATCAGATGGGCAACAATACTTACAGATTATGAAGTTCCATACGCAACATCATTTCAAAGAAATCATTGTGGTAATTGTAGGCTATGTGTAGTTAACTGTCCTGCTAGTGCATTTAATAATAATATTTTTGATGAAACTAAGCCACGTAGTGTACAATTTGATGCATTTAAGTGTAATGATCATTTTCGCGAACTAAAATTAGCTAATAAACAGCCCACTTGTGGTGTCTGTGTGAAGGTATGTCCATGGGGAATTGTAAATAAAAAAAGTAGGAAAGAAGAAGTTTAAATATATTTCTCTATTAGGCTCATACCCCAGTCAGCTAGTTTTGTAGCATCTTCCATTGTTTTTGCCTCAGAGAAACATCTGTATATTGGTTCGGTTCCTGATGGTCTAATAATTACCCATCCTTCATCTGTAATAACCTTTACTCCATCAGTTGTATCAAGCTCGTACTCTGTTGTATCATTAATTATTCCCTTAGTAACTAGTGGCTTCTTATCATCAGGGCATGGTACTTTACGTTTCTGTGAGTAATATGTTGGTAATTCACTAATTAATGTTGATAATGGTTTCTTAGTTTTTGCCATGATCTCTAGTATCATTGCTGTTGCTAATCCTGAATCCCTACCATACACAAAGTCTGGGAAGATTAATCCACCATTTTCTTCTCCACCAAATAATCCATTAACTTCTTGTAACTTACGTGCAACAACAAGGTCACCTACACGTGTTAGGATAATATCACCATTATTTTCTAGTGCAATGTCTCTTATTGCATTACTTGTTGCTACAGTAGTGACGATTGTACCACCATTATTCTTCTCTAGCATTGCTTTTTCTACTAATGCAAATGATTTATCTCCAAATACAAAGTCACCATTCTCATCTATACATATTGTCCTATCAGCATCCCCATCATGTGCTATTCCAATATCAGCACCTGTGGCCTTAACTACATCCATTAAGTCATGTAGGTTATCCTCTGTTGGCTCGGGGTTACGTCCAGGGAATGATCCGTCAGGTTGACAGTTTAGTGTTGTTAGTTCACAACCTAATTTTCTTATAATATATGGTGTTGTTGAACATGCAGCTCCTGATCCACAATCAAGTACTACTTTTAGATTTGCATCTTTAATTGCATCAACATCTACTCTTTGGAGTACTTGGTCAATGTATTCATCAATAATATTTCTCTTGTATACTTTTCCGATCTTATCCCAAGTTACACGTTCTTGTTTATCATTAAAGTATATGTCCTCTATTTCTTCTTCTAAGTCATCAGGTGTTCCTATACCATCTTTATCTAATAGTTTTAGTCCATTATATTTTGGTGGATTATGGGATGCTGTAATCATTATTCCGCCATCATAGTATTGTCTTACAGCATACTGTACTGCTGGTGTAGGTAATGTGCCTAAATCTACTACATCACAACCTACAGACAATAATCCTGCTGTTACAGCGTGTTTTATCATCTCAGAGGATGTTCTAGGATCGGCACCTATTGCTATTGTTCCTGTTACCTTTGTACCATATGCTGCCGCAATCTTTGATGCGAATTCAGGGGTTAATACTGTGTTTGCTACTCGTCTTACACCAAATGTTCCAAATAATTGTTTCATTTTTATTCTCCTATTATTATATGATGAATTAATATCCAAGTGAAATTCCTAGAATATATCTTATTTATTACTATATTTTTAATTAGCTATACATTTTATTATTTAATAAAAAAAATTATGTGGTATAATTTATGTAGTATACTAGTTCATCTGATTGATCATAGCAATACCACATTGAACCATTATTTATCCAGGTATAATTTGTGTTATTATGTATCTCACACCATGAGTTATCAGGATTCTTTATCCATTCAACATGGTAATATGTTGTATTATTATAGACATAGTCAACTAGCCATGTGTTATTAGTATAATTCCAGAAGTACTCATATCCTGTGTTTGATGTTATATAATAACTTGTATTATTATAACTGGCTGTGTATGGATGTATTGTACTCCAAGTAAGGGTATAGTTACCATCATCATTACTGACTTCTAGAGATATATTGTTTGAATCAATAGCACTAGAATAATTAAGTATTGATATTAGTGGTGGTTGGGAGTCCAAAATATTATCAGGTTGACTTATATTTAGTTGTGTTTTGTTGTTAGATAATTCTTCTATAGAATTTATTTTTACATCATATAATCCTGTTGCCTCATCAAGGGTACGTTGATTTGTAAGAAAAGAGATGTTAAATGATTTATTAGTGAAATCATCCACTACTGTACTTGAGATATAATCTGTTTCTTCCATTAAGATATAATCAGATTCCTGATTTCTAGTGAAAATAATATCTGTGATATTATTATCTTCCAAGTATTCTATTGTACTATTCTGGTTTGATGAGTCCTCTATAACCATTGCATTATTCGTAATAGCATTAGGTATAATTGAGGGTATTTCACCATAGAAACCATAATATGTTGTGGTAGTATTATTAAGATAACCCATACTCTGTAGTTTATTATTAACAACCATACTTAAATCATCAGTGCCATTTGCATCTAGCTTCTCAATTGTAGCATTATAATTACTTAGTTGATTAATAATAGTATCAGGTAAGTCTCCAACTATTATTATATGTTTAATATCATGAGATTCAAGGTATTCAATATATTCCTCATCAAGATATTGTGATGATTCATAACTACTATTTGATGCTGTCATGAATACAGGTATTTTAGTGTATGCACCAAGATATCCTGCTAGAGGATCAGATGCAGAGAAAATAACAGTATCATTAGATACTTCGGGTGTATTCTCAGCAATAGTTGTTAATATATCTGCTATTGAGTCACCATTCACAACCTCTACTTCTAGACCCATAAGAGTAAAGTCTAATAATTGTTTATTTGTTACTTCACCCACAACCACTATCTTAGTTATATTATTCTCCTGAACATATGCTGGTAGCCATTGAGATAATTGGTCAGGTAATGTTTTATCTGTTAGTATTAATGGTACTTCCATATAACCAGCATATACAGATACACCTATTTCTAGTGTTCTATATTCCCCTGTACATAGAGATAATATGAGTGTATTATTATCTGTATCTATAGTATTAGTT
>JAJQHG010000138.1 GCA_021199865.1 Methanosphaera sp.
TTAAACACTAGAACTCATCATAAAAAAATAACATTTTCTTATTTTAATAAATATAATCAAAGTCTAAAGTTATGAAACATACTTATTGATTTATAATACTAATTTTTTAGTTTTAGAAAAAAGTTACATAAACATGATTAACATGATTATAAGTTTTTAAAAAAAAGAAGGATGAATAGAGAATTACACTGTTATCTTATTAACATCTATTTCAAGGTTAGGACTATCAGGTAGCCTAATATTGAGGGCTTCTCTTAGTACTTCATTGATTGTGGTCATTGGCTTGAATGTTAATTCATTCTTTATGTTATCTGGTAGGTCATCAAGGTCTTCCATGTTCCTCTCGGGTAGAAGTACAGTCTTTATTCCAGATCTGTGTGCTGCTATTACCTTCTCCTTTATTCCACCTACAGGTAATACTTTTCCTTGTAAGGATATTTCCCCTGTCATTGCTAGGTGTGAGTCAACAGGAGTATTAGTTAGTAGTGATACAATAGTTGTAACTAGTGTCACACCTGCTGATGGTCCATCTTTAGGTATAGCTCCCTCAGGTATATGTATATGTATATCATATTCTCCGAAGTTTGTATCCTTTAACACATCATTAAACTTTGATTTTATTAGACTCTCCGCAATCTGTGCAGATTCCTTCATCACATCACCAAGCTGACCTGTAAGTTTTAGTTTTCCCTCACCAGGTACTAACACAGCCTCAATATATAATATGTCTCCACCTACAGGTGTCCATGCTAGTCCTGTTACAACTCCTGGAGGATTACTATCTGTAACCTTCTCATAGTGAGCCTTCTGGTGGCCTAATATATCATAGAGCATATCCTTCTTAACTACTAGTGGTCGCTCTATATCATCTACAACTATCTGTTCTGTTGTATACCTGGCAATAGCACTTAGTTGACGCTTTAATTCACGTACTCCAGCCTCACGCGTATAATTATTTATTACTTCCTCTATTGCGTCATCCTCTATTACTAAGTCATCACTAGTTAGTCCATGATCTTCGAGTACTTCACTTATAAGGTGTTCTTTTGCAATATGCATCTTTTCATCATTAGTATAACTATCAAGTGTAATTATTTCTAGTCTGTCACGTAATGGTTTAGGTATATCCTCTAAGTTGTTTGCTGTTGCAATAAAGAATACATCTGATAAATCATATGGTACTTCAAGGTAGTGGTCAGAGAAGGTATCATTCTGTTCTGGATCAAGTACCTCTAAGAGGGCACTTGTAGGGTTACCATTAATTGATGCTGTTAATTTATCAATCTCATCTAATACAAATACAGGGTTTGTTTGTCCAGCCTTCTTCATACCATTAATTATACGTCCAGGTAGTGCTCCAAGATATGTTCTTCTATGTCCTCTTATCTCGGATTCATCCTTTATTCCACCAAGGCTTGCCCTGATGTATGGTCTCTCTAATGCTGTAGCTATACTTTTTCCTAGACTTGTTTTACCAGTACCTGGTGGTCCAACAAATAGTAGTATTGATCCTTGTTTATCATCCTTCATCTTAAGAACAGTTAGGTGTTGGATTATCCTCTTTTTTACTTTTTCTAACCCATAGTGGTCATTGTCTAGTTGTTCTTTTGCCCTGGTTATATCAACAATACTTTTATCTGACTTATTCCATGGTAGGGCTAGTATTGTGTCAAGATAGTTTCTTATAATGTTTTCTTCAGAGTTGTTCTGTCCTTGACGTTCTAGTTTATTTAATTCTTCTAGTACTACTTCTTCTACTTCACTTGGTAGGTTGGCTTCTTTTATCTTATCTCTATATGTCTTTGAACCCTCCTCACTAGTCATGTTTAATTCTTCTTGTATTATCTTCATCTGTTCTCTTAGAAGGGATTCTCTTTGCATCTTACTCATGTTCTGGTTTATCTTCTTTGAGATATCCATCTGGATAAACATTGCATCCTTCTGTTCTATTAGTAGTTGTACTACTTGTAGAGCCCTTATTTTCACAGACTTTAATTCTAGTAGTTCCTGTTTTCTTGTTATACTAACTTGTAGGTATGGGAATACTTCTGCAACCTTTTCACGTACATCTATTTTACTTATTATTTGTTGTGCATATACTTCAGAGTTTGGTATATTATTAGAGATTGCCATTACTGTATCATTAATTGTCTTATTAATCTCTGTTTCTTCATCTGGAGTTATATTATCTTCTTCTTCTACTACTTCATAGGTAGCATTGAATACTCCCCTTGACTGTTTGATTGAGGTAACTTTTACTTTATCTTTTACTTTTATTTCTACCCTGTACTTCTCTTCGGCTATCTCTTCAAGGTTTTTTATTTCAAGAATTGTTCCTATATCATAAAATTCAATGGTTTCCTTGCTTTCTTGTGGAAACTTCTTAGGTGTTAATATGATTCCATGATGTTCTTCGTTTACTGTTTGTAGTATACGATCTATATGTTCATTTGATAGTTCTAGGTACATATCTGTGTGTGGAAGAAGTGTTGTGTTTGGTATTAATACAATTGGTAGTGAGTCTTCCTCTACTTTATTATCATTCATCACTCTGGTTTCTTCTGCTTCTATTTTTTCTTTGATTAATCCTTCTTTTCTTAGAGTTTGTGTAAATGATAATTTTTCCTCATTATCTTGGCTCATCTTATACTCCTCTTATTATTAGTGTAATATTAATTTTTTCTATTTATTACTTTATTTTTCATAAAATCTTTTATTTATTTAGAATAATAATTATATTTATTTTTTATTACTATAAGTAATTAAAACATATTTTAGTTAGATAACAATATAATTAGATAATAATATAATATGATATATAACAAAAACACATAATCAAATAATAGAACTAATTGGAGTATAAAATAATGAATATATCACTAACTAAAGGTGCAAGTGAAGGACCAACAAAACTAAATGCATTTGATAATGCACTACTAGAAGCAGATATTGGAGATGTAAACTTGATACCCGTATCAAGTATGCTACCGCCAGACACACACATAATACCTATGCCCCAATTAAAGCCTGGAGAGATGACTAACTGTGTACTAGCACAGGAATACTCAGACAACCCTGGAGATGAGATAACAGCAATAATTGCATTAGCAAGAGCAGATCAAATGGGTTGTGTAGTAGAATTATCAGGCACAAACAGAGATCTTGATGAAATGAGACAAGAAGCAAAATTCATGGCAGAATACATGATCCATAAGAGAAAACTCAAAATAAATGACTACCATGAAGTAGTATCAACACACACAGTAATAGATAAGGCAAGTGTAGTAGCAGCACTAGTATATCATGACCCTATAAGACACTAATAATAGTGTCAACAACATATTTTTTATATTAAAATATTAACTAAAATCTAAAATCCAAACAACAATAGAAAAGATTCCTAATTATATTATAATCAATTTATTAATTCTAGGATCACTTATCAAAAAAAAGAATATATTATGG
>JAJQHG010000004.1 GCA_021199865.1 Methanosphaera sp.
TAGTTATTGTTAGTATATCCATTTTTTAGCTCCAGAATATTGATTTATTTTGTTCTATTTATTTGGTGATATGCAATTTTTTTGAAGAATTAGAGTAATATTTTAGATATTTAATCATTTTATTTTTATTTTTTTATAAAGTTTTCTTGATGTTAATTGTTAAATTATTACTTATCACATGCACCCTCTGTCTAATTTCAGGGGTTTTTTCAAAAAAATTAAGAATACTTATCATTTACCCCCTTCAAAAATGCCCTATTTTGTATTAATTTTATTGCTTAATGTATGATAGTTTGTATATTATAGCACATTTTTTACTTAATTTTTAATTTTTCTGCTCTATAACTATTAGTTATCATGACCCCCGTCTATAATACTTTTCATGAACCGTAATTTTACTTTTCAAATAGAAATATTACTTATCAAAGACAGCTAGATCCTCTTTATATTAGCTAAAGTAGATAGACAGAAGTAACAACACGGAAAAATATGTTTTCTAAAAAACATTTTTTCAAGCAATATAAGGTGATTAGAAATGTTTAACTTTAAAAGAAGAAATAAAATAAAAACTCTAGAACCAGAAACACCATTCATTGTAAATGATATTAAACTTAGTGACTATGATTTAGCAGCAGTAATAACCACAATCTCAATACCAGTATTATTCCTAGTATCCCTAAGACTAGTATTATACTTTAGTATCTAGACACAATATAAGAGGTAAATTCTATGCTTATTCCAGACAGGATAACACGATATAAAATAACTAAGGAATATAAAGAACATAAAAAAGTAGTTGATTATGAATTTTATAAGACAGGTAATGAAAAGATAGATTCATTTGATTATAGAAAATAGAATCTATGTAAGATTCATTTTTAACTATTTTTAGACTATTTTTTTACATATTTAATTTTTTAAATATTTTTAAAACAAGTTAATATCATCATATATTATTCATTACTTTTCTTTGAATAATAGTTTATCAAATTACACTAATTCTACTATACAGAATCACTTTAAAAAAATTACAATATGGTGGTTATTTGAAGTATATTACTAACTATCCTAGAATAGTTTACTTTTATGTCTAGGTAGATTATCCTTGATTTCTTTTCCATCAAATCTTAGATTAACATATCTTGAATTTCCCTTCTGTCCACTACCAGTATATGTTGTATCAATTAATCGTAGGAACTCAAGTTTATTTATTAGTCTATTGTATGTTGCATAGCTTATCTTATTTTCTCTGTTATACTGCTTATATAGTTCTCCACTGGTTATGTTGTTCTGTTTGATTCTGGTAATGAATCTAAGTAGACTTTGTTCATTTTCATTCAGAGTGTTTAGCACATACTTTAGACTTACACTACTACTAGAGTCAAATGCTTTTTCTACATCTTCATCTAGTATAACTTTTGATGCTCTAACCTCAGCATTGTTTCCACTTATACGTAGTAGATCTATGCCTAGTCTTAGATCTCCTCTTTCATATGTGTAGTTAACGATCTTCTCTATTAGTTCATCACTAATTACTCCAGGATAGAATCCTAGCTGTGCTCTTTCCTTTAATATTAAGTATGTTTCCTCATATGTGTATGGATTGAAATTTATCTCATTAGCATTAAATATGCTTCCAACATTTTTATCTAGAACATACTTAAATTCTACATCTGATAGTACTGCAAATATACCTGTTCTAACACCCTCAAATGATTCATGTGCTCTTAGTATATCATATACTATTTCACTTATTGCATTTGCCTGAAAGAGATGATTAATATCATCTAATGCTACAATCAAGGCCTTATTTGTGTCTAGTAATTCATTCATTATACTATTATATACACGTGCAAATGGTACACCTGTCTCTGGTGGGGCATGTCCAAATATTTTCTTATATATCTGTGAGAATATGTCAAATTTTGTTGAGTGTAGTTGACAGTTTACATATACACATATTATGTCATCCTCACAGTCATATTCTGCCATTTCAAATAGTTTCTTTATAGCAGTAGTTTTACCAGTTGCTGGTGGTCCAAGTATTAAGTTATTTATTGGTTTTCCACCCATTAGTGCTGGTCTTAGTGAGAGTGCCATTTCTTCCATGTGTGATTGTCTAAGCTTAAAGTTTTCAGGCAGATAATCTGAGTTAAAAACAGTTATGTCTTTAAATATTGTTTCATCATTTAGTAATATATCTTCAAGATCCATGAGTTTATTCCACCTTTATATTATACTTCCAATAGCAAATGAGATAAATGCAATAAACATTCCTATCTTCATATTTCCTGATGCACGTCCTAGATTACTACTTGAATCATTTCTTAGAACACTTATTGCTGAGTAAATAAATATTATGTCTGCAACTAGTACAATTATCATGTAGTATATTGAGAATAATCCTATAATGTATAGTACTGGACTTAGTAGACATGTTATTATATTGATTATTACAGCAGTTTTTATTGCAGTGTCTTTTCCATATGCTATTGCATATGTATTTGCACCCTCCATTTTATCTCCCTCAATATCTTCACAGTCTTTTATTATTTCTCTTGAGAGAGTCATTAGTAGTGCAAATAATCCAAGAAGACTACCTGTTAATACATCATTAGTAATTAGTCCACCAAAAATAAATGTTAAACCTGTAAGTAAGCTTACAGCTATATTACCTATAAGCACACGTTTTTTTAGGTCTTTAGCATATAATATCTCTAGAAGAGCACATAGTAGTACTACAATACCTGCCTGTGTTGATATATAGAATCCTATTATTATTGATATTATAAATAGAATTATACTATAGTATAGGGCAGTTTTCCTATCTATTTGACCTGAGGGTATTGGACGATTAGGCTTGTTTATCTTATCAATTTCATAATCATAGTAATCATTTATAGTATTACCACTACCAGTGGATATAAATACGCATATTGCTCCAAGAATAATATTCCAGGTATATACGTGATCCACTATTGCCATTAGTATAACAGCAATCATTGCCATAAGTACATTTGGTAGTCTGAGTATTTCAATGTAAGAATTCATTATCCCATCTCTAATTAAACTCTATTAATATGTATTAATTTATTAAGAATTAAAATTATTGCTAATTATTTATTAATATAACTAACGCTATATAGTAATATATACATTCATAATCCCTTTAAATACATACTTTTTATAGATAACTTTATATTAAATAAGCCACATATTTATTAAATAACTAATTTTTAACATACTTAAAACTGTGAGCGAATGAGTATCTCACTCATTAAGGAGTTTTAAATTAGAATATTATTTATTATATAAATTATATTTTAAAATAGGTCATTTAATCAGACAACAACTACTAGAACTTAACACATACTCTTAGAGTGTATGCTAATTATAGGGTTGTAATGGATGGTTAAAAACCAGATGATAATTGGAGGAAATTAAATGGCAAATTCAGTATATGTAAAATTTGAAGTACCACAAGAAATAGCTGATAAAGTTTATGAAGCTTTAGAAATAGCAAGAGATACAGGTAAAATAGGAAAAGGAACTAACGAAGTAACAAAGAACATCGAAAGAAACAATGTTGCTTTAGCAGTAATTGCTGAGGATATTGAACCAGCAGAAATTGTTGCACACTTACCTATCTTAGCAGAAGAAAAAGAAATTCCTTACGTATATCTTCCAACCAAAGATGAATTAGGCGAAGCTGCTGGACTAAAAGTAGGAACTGCATCTGCATGTATAATTGACGCAGGTGAAGGTCAAGAATTAGTCAGTGAAATAGTTGAAAAAGTCGCAGAACTCAAAGACTAATCATGATTGGAGTTAAGGAATAAAGTATCTTAATTAAAAGCTATAACTATTCAATTTTTACAATTATTGAAGATAATTCATATAATACAAGGTATTCAATTATAGGAATCTTCTTTTTTAATTTTTTAATATATAGTAGCTTTTCTATTTAATATTTTATTTAACCAATCGAAATATACAAGGTGATAGTATGGAAGACGGTACTCCAGCAGAAGTTATTGAAGTTTTAAAAAGAACTGGAATGACTGGAGAAGTAATGCAGGTAAAATGCAGAATACTTGATGGAAGAGATAAGGGAAGAATACTTACTAGAAACGTTATGGGCGCAATAAAAGAAGGCGACATATTAATGTTACTAGATACAATAAGAGAAGCAAAAGAAATTAGAACTCCATAAGTAGAGTTTCTAATATAATTATTGTATAATATTCTTTTTTATATACTAGAGAGGAGTTATAATATGAGAACATGTTCATTCTGTGGAGAAGAAATTCCTGAAGGTACAGGTAAAATGTATGTTCGTAGAGATGGCTCAATTTCATTCTTCTGCAGTAGCAAATGTGAGAAAAATAATAAGCTTGGAAGAATTCCAAGAAAAGTTAAGTGGGTTAAACAATGAAACAAAGAACATTTACCATGTTAAAACCAGATGCTCTTAAGAGAAGATTAACTGGTGAAATTCTATCAAGATTTGAGAAACGTGGTATAAAGGTAATAGCAGCTAAAACTCTCATGATTTCAGAAGATCTTGCTAAAACACACTATGGTGAGCATAGTGATAAACCATTCTTTGGTGACTTAGTATCATACATTACATCTGGACCCGTATTTGCAATGGTCTTAGAGGGTGATGATGTAATAACACAAGTACGTAAGATGGTTGGAGCAACAAACCCTAAAGAAGCAGATGTAGGAACTATCCGTGGAGATTATGCAATCGATACTGGAAGAAATATTGTACATGCTTCAGATTCCGAAGAATCAGCTAAGAGAGAAATTGGTTTATTCTTTGATGAATCAGAATTCTGTGATTATGTATTACCAGATGAGAACATAATATATGAAGAGCCATAAGAATATAGAATTCTTTTATTAGCTCTTTTTACTATTATTAAATGGTGAATAAATAAAATATTATAATATATTGATCAATAACTCTAAAACCAAATACATTAATTTTTAATTTACGCGTAAAAAATATTAAAAAAAATTCTTATTGATCACATTTATTTATAATATAATGATACAGTGTTCTTAAGTTGAAACATTAATCCAGAGATTTTCAGATATTCACTCAAAATGTCTTATCTATAATAGGAATTTAGCTTTTATTATAATAGTTAAATAATTTTTAATAAACCTTAGAATAATCTATAGGTTATCAATGTTTTTTAGAGGAAATATAATTTTGTAGGGAGATAAATAAATGAAAACTAGATCACCTATTGTATCTGTTTTAGGTCATGTAGACCATGGAAAAACTACTCTATTAGATAATATTAGGGGAAGTACTGTTGCCTCTAATGAGGCTGGGGGTATAACTCAACATATTGGAGCAACAGAGATTCCAATGGATGTAATTTCATTTATATGTGGGGAATATCTTGAAAAAATGGATATAACCGACAAGTTACCTGGACTATTCTTTATTGATACACCAGGTCATGAAGCTTTCACAACACTAAGAAAGCGTGGTGGAACACTAGCAGATTTGGCTATTTTAATCTTAGATATAACTGAGGGATTTAAACCTCAAACATATGAAGCATTAAACATACTTAAATCATCAAAAACACCATTTGTTGTGGTAGCCAATAAGATTGATAAAATATATGGTTGGGATTCAACTGAAGGTGCATCTTTTATGCAGTCACTTCAAAATCAGCATAAAAATATTGCATTTGAGTTAGACAAGCACATATATGAGATTATTGGTACATTACATGAGGAAGGTTTTGAATCTGAACGTTTTGATAGAGTAAGTAATTTTGCAAGCCAAATAACAATTGTACCAATAAGTGCTAAGACTGGTGAAGGTATACCTGAACTATTAACAATGCTTCTAGGATTAGCAAATCAATATCTTAGAAATCAATTACAGATAGAGGAGCATGCACCAGCACAGGGAACAGTACTAGAGGTAAAGGAAGAGAAGGGATTAGGATTAACTATTGATACAATATTATATGATGGAGTCCTAACAAAGGATGATCGTATAATGATGTTAACTAAGGATAATCGTGTAATCTCAACAAAGGTTCGATCCCTCCTAAAGCCTAAACCATTAGAAGAGATACGTGAATCAAAAACCATGTTTGAACACGTAGATGAGGTAGTAGCAGCTGCGGGAGTAAAGCTTGTAGCACCACACGTAGAGGATGTTATATCAGGATCACCCCTAAAGGTTGCTAATGATGATAATTTACGTGTTGAGGATGACCTATTATCTGAAGTAGATAATATACGTATTCAGACTAATGACATAGGTATAATTGTAAAGGCTGATACATTAGGATCACTTGAGGCATTAATAAATATCCTTAACTCAAAGGACATACCAATAAAGTCCGCCGAGATTGGGGATGTAGCAAGACGTGATGTAATAAATGCATCTATTATGGCAGAAGAAGATGAAAAGTATGGTGTTATTGTAGCATTTAATGTTAATGTATTGCCATCTGCAGAGGATGAATTAAATAATCAGAATGTTAAGATATTTAATGATAGGGTAATCTATCAATTAACAGAGGATTACCTTGACTGGGTAATTACAGCAAGAGAACGTCAAAAGAAGGAGAAACTCGCATCACTCATACGCCCATCCAAGATTAGAATTATACCAAAACTTGTATTTAGACATAGTAAGCCAGCAATTGCTGGAATAGAGGTTATGTCTGGTATCATAGAAAGTGGTGTAACACTAATTAATGAGAAGGGAAAAGTTGTTGGTACAGTTGAGAGTATGGAGGATAATGGTGAAACACTTCCTAGGGTTTCACGTGGATCACAAGTTGCAATGGCTATATCTGATGCAGTATATGAGCGTGACTTTGAGGAAGGTGATGTGTTATATGTTGACATGTCAGAGAAGAATTTCTTCATGATACAACAAGAATTTGAGGGTAAATTACTTGATGATGAACTTCTTACACTCGAAGAACTAAGAGATATCCAACAAGCAACAAAGAACCCGCAATGGGGTGTACTAAATACTGATTGGAGTCAACTTGATACTCTTGATGATGATGAGTTTGAAGACTTCTATTATTAACATTTAATAATAGACATATTCATGAGAATTTAGTAAAAATAATAAAATAATAAAGAATAATTGGAGGAATAGAATGGTATACAAAGTAGTAGTGTCAGATGAAGATGTAACATACCAATTAGAATTAGAAAACAAGGATGCAAAGTCAATTAACGGCCTAAAAATTGGTGACACATTCAGTGGTGGAATCCTTGGACTAAAAGGTTATAAATTAGAAATTACTGGTGGTAGTGATAAGAACGGTTTCCCAATGAAACAAGATATTGATGGAACAAGAAGATTTAAAAGTCTAGTATCTGGTGGAACGGGCTTCAATCCTAAAGTAAAAGGTTTAAGAAGAAGAAAAACAGTACGTGGAAACACTATTGCTGATGATATTTCACAAATTAATGTTAAAGTTTCAGAAAGAGGAGAACAAACATTAACTGAAATTTTTGAAGAACCTGAAGAAGAACAAGAAGAATAGATATTCCCTTAATATTTAGGGGTATCTGTGGAGGTGTAACTTAAATGAAAGCACAATCCGAAATTAATATTGGATTAGTAGGTCACGTTGATCATGGAAAAACAACCTTAACAAAGGCTTTATCTGGAATATGGACTGATACTCATAGTGAGGAAGCTAAGAGGGGTATTTCAATAAGGTTAGGTTATGCTGACATAACATTCAGAAAATGTGGAGAATGTCCAGCACCTCAATGTTACACTACAAAAGAAACTTGTGAACACTGTGGTTCTCAAACAGAAGTTCTCAGAAAAGTATCATTTGTTGATTCACCAGGACACGAAACCTTAATGGCAACAATGCTATCTGGTGCTGCAATAATGGATGGTGCAATCCTAGTAATAGGAGCTAATGAGCCATGTCCACAACCACAAACAAAGGAACACTTAATGGCACTTGATGTTATTGGTGTTAAGAATGTTATTGTAGTACAGAATAAGATTGATACTGTTACTAGAGAAAAGGCAATAGAAAACTATCACGAGATAAAAGAATTCGTTAAGGGTACATGTGCTGATGGTGTACCAATTATACCAATATCAGCTCAACAGGGAGCTAACATTGATGTATTAATTGATGCTATCCAGAAGTATATGAAGACTCCTAGAAGATCCCTACGTAAGAATCCTAAGTTATTTGTAGCAAGATCATTTGATATAAATAAGCCAGGTACAAAGCCTGCTAAGATTAGTGGTGGAATTATTGGTGGATCACTTATTCAGGGTAAATTCAAAGTCGGTGAAGAAATAGAGATCAAGCCTGGAATACAGGTAAAGAATAAGGGACGTACAGAGTGGAAGAGTCTAACTTCAACTATTACAGGACTAGAAGCAGCAGATAACTTTGTTGATGAAGTAGGACCTGGAGGATTAATTGGAGTTGCACTTAAATTAGATCCATCTCTAACAAAGGCTGATTCATTATCTGGATCTATTGCAGGTAAACCAGGAACATTACCACCTACAATACAATCATTTACAATGGAGACACATTTACTTGATAGAGTAGTTGGTACAAAGAATGAAACTGAAGTTGAACCTATACATTCATCTGAAAATCTTATGATCAATATTGGTACAACAACAACTGTTGGTCTAGTCTCAAGTGCTCGTGGAGACATAGTGGATGTAAATCTAAGATTACCTGTATGTGCAGAGGATAAACAACGTGTAGCTCTTAGTCGTCGTGTAGGATCAAGATGGAGACTTATAGGTTATGGAATCATCAAATCATAAGATAATTGTTGATACAAACTTCTTAATGATGATGATTCAATTAAATATTGATGTAATTGAAGAGCTAAAAATTATTGCTCCATCAAATTATGACTTAGTTGTACCATCAATAGTATTAGATGAAATTGATAGTCTCAAAAGAAAGGCTAAAGGTAAGGATAAAATAGCAGCTAATGTTGCAAGAAAAATAGCAACACAGAAACCATTTATTAATACACATATTGATAAGACAGATCATGTTGATAACCTATTACTAGATTATTGTAGTAGTAATGATGTGATATGTACTAATGATAAGACACTCAGAAAACGTGCACGTAAACGTGGTATTACTGTTATTTATCTGCGTCAACACAGATTTCTTGAAGTTGATGGTTATATTAACAAATCCTATGATTAAGAAAAACAGAATTATTAACGGAGACATTAGAATGAATTTATGGAAAGATATAGAAGCTGGATCAAATGTACCTGATGAGATTACAGTAGTAGTAGAGATTCCAAAGGGTTCTCGTAACAAATATGAGTATGACAAAGAACGCGAATCATTTGCTCTTGATAGAGTATTATATTCACCATTCCATTACCCAGCAGAGTATGGTTTCATGCCTAAAACATTATGGGAAGATGGAGACCCATTTGATGTACTAGTTATAATGGATCAACCAACATTTCCTGGATGTTTAATAGAGGCAAGACCTATAGGTATCATGAGAATGATTGATGGTGGAGACAGTGATGATAAAGTACTAGCAGTACCATTAGATGATCCTAGATTTAATGATATCACAGACATATCCCAATTACCAGAACATTACTTAAAAGAGATTAAACACTTTTTCTCACAATATAAAACATTAGAGAATAAGACTGTTGAAATCAATGGTTGGGATGATAATGTAGCTGCAAAAGAAGCTATAAATCATGCAATAGAACTATATAACCAGAATAAGTAAACTTTAATGAGGTATTTAAAGTGTATGAAATAGTAACTATTGAAGATACTGTAAGAGTACCACCAAACATGTTTGATCAACCATTTGATGAGGTTGTTACTGAAATACTAAACAGGAAATATGTTGGTAAGATTGATAAGAATACTGGTGTTCTTGTAATGGTTACAGATATCTTCGATCACAACCAGGGAAGAGTAGTTATCGGTGATGGATCAGCATTCTATCATGTTAAATTTGATGCATTATTCTTTAATCCAACACTACATGAGGTTGTTGATGGAGAAGTTATCGAGATCTTAGAGTTTGGAGCATTTGTACGTATTGGTCCAATGGATGGATTAGTACATGTTTCACAGATTACTAATGATTATATTAACTATGATGAAAAGAATGGTTTACTTGTAGCTAATGAATCAAATAAGACTCTTGATGCAGGAGACATGGTACGTGCAAGATTAGTAGCCCTAAGTATTAAGGGTAATTCAACTAATGACTGTAAGATTGGATTAACTATGAGACAACCAGGTCTAGGTCGTTTTGAATGGATTATTGATGAAAAGATGGGTGCTAATAAATAAACTGTATAGGAGAATTATGTATGGCTGAAAGAGCATGTATACGATGTAAATACATAGTTAATGATTCAAAGCAATGTCCTCTATGTGGTAGTGAAACATCTAGTAAATGGTCTGGATTAATAGTTGTAGTAGATCCAGAGTCCTCACAATTAGCTAGTGAATTAAATATTAATTCTCCTGGAAGATATGCCCTAAAGGTTAGGAAGTAATTGAAGGAGATTAATTGTGCTAAAATTACCATATAGTTTAAGAGAAGAATTAAAAGAACCCCTAGGTCAATTGCACAAATCCATTGATTCAATAGAAGATTTATTACTACAACAATTATCCCATGATAAGCTTATAATCACAATTGGTGATGTTACAACAGAGAACCTCCTTAATAAAGGTATTATACCACAGATTGGTATTGTTGATAACATGACTAGAAGAAAACCTGTGGATATAAATCTAGATAAGATTGATAATTTCAAGTATGTTAGTAATCCTGCAGGTACAATTACTGATGAATTAAATGATATAATCATTGATTCTATTAGCATGGCAACAGTTGATAATCCTGTTATTATCGATGTTGATGGTGAAGAGGACTTGGCTGTATTACCATGTGTTATTAATGCACCAAAAGATACACTAATACTCTATGGACAACCAAGAGAGGGTGTAGTCTTAGTATGTGTAGATGAAGCCTATGATCAGGCATTAAATTATTATAATAAATTAATTAAGGAATAAAGATAATATGGAAATCAAAATAATTGAAAAGAGAGAAAATCCCCTATTAAATAGGACTGAGATTAAGTTTGAGTGTGAATATGCTCAAGAGGGTACACCAAAAACTTTAGATGTAAAACATAAACTTGTTGCAATGGAAGATGCATCCAACGATCTCCTCGTGGTGGAAAGAATGAAGCCTAGTTACGGAGTTCCTACTGCAGTTGGTGAGGCAAGAATCTATGATTCTGTAGCAAAATTAGAAGAAATTGAACCATCCTCCGTAAAGAGCAAGAACGCAGAACCAGAAGCTGATGAAGAAGCAGAAGATGCTGAAGAATAAATATACAAGGAAGCAAGTATTATGTCTAAAAAATATGAATTATATGAAGTTAAAGACGGTAAAATTGTTAGAAAAAATCCTGAGTGTGTAAGATGTTCACATGGTATCTTTATGGCTGACCATGGAGATCGCTATGCATGTGGTCGTTGTGGATACACACAATGGAAAAATGAGTAAACATATATCATAATAATTATATATCTTAAATAATATATTATTATTATAAACACGGATCTAAAAATACATATTTATAAATCACCACCCTATTTTATATTATTTTATTTTTAAATATTTTCTAGAAACTATATTAACACTTCTTATTAACTATTCTAAGGCTTAATTATCATAACTTAAATTAAGGTATATTAACAAATATTATATTATTATAGATTAATAACAAGTGAGTGTGAATTATGGATCTTAGAGAAGGACGTTTTGAGGGTCAAATGACTAGGGATGCAGCTGAATTTTCATCATCAATAGAGTTTGATAAAAGATTATTTGAAGCAGATATTAAATGTAACAGGGCACATACCACAATGCTCATAGAAGAAGAAATCATACCAAAGGATGCGGGAGAAAATATCCTTAAAGCATTAGATGAACTAGAAGAAGAGGGAATCGATGCACTTAATATGGATCCTTCATTTGAGGATATTCATATGGCTCTAGAGGATTATGTTACTAATAAGATTGGCCCAGAGGCTGGTTTTATGCATACAGCTAAGAGTCGTAATGATCAGGTATGTACAGATATTCGTTTAACTCTAAAGGATGAGATCGAAAATACTGTTAAGGGTATTAAAAACTTTATTAGAACATTAACTGATATGTCTAAGGAAAACTTGGATACATTATTTATTGCATATACTCATCTACAACATGCACAACCTAACACATTTGCTCACCACTTAATGGCATATGCTAATGAGTTAAGACGTGACTGTGAACGTCTAATGGATACATATAAACGTGTAGATATCTGTCCACTAGGTAGTGCAGCACTTACTACCACAGGTTTTCCTATTAACCGTGAAAGAACTGCTCAACTACTAGGTTTTAGTAAGGTTATGGATAATTCACTTGATGGTGTAAGTAGTCGTGATTTTGCTTGCGAAGCACTATTTGATTATGCAATGTTATCCTCAACTTTAGGTAAGATTAGTGAGGAGATTGTTATATGGAGTAGTTATGAGTTTAGAATGGTTGAGTGTTCTAATGAGTACTCATCTACATCATCTATTATGCCACAAAAGAAGAATCCTGATATAGCTGAACTTGCACGTGGAAAGAGTACTATTGCCACAGGTGAACTAATGACTACTCTCTCAATGATTAAAGGTATTCCTCATAGTTATAACAGGGATTTACAGGAGGTTAGTGTCCATTTATGGAATGGTATAGATAATACTAACGATATTCTTGGTATTGTTCATGGTATGATTGAGACATTAACTATTAATAAGGATAGAACAGAAGAACTTGCTGGATCAAACTTTGCTACAGCAACAGAATTAGCTGATGTTATGGTTAGAGAGAAGAATCTACCATTCAGGACTGCTCATCGTATAGTTGGACGTATTGTATCAGAGGCAATTAGTGATGGAATAGGTACTGATAAAATAGATAATGACTATGTTGATAGAGTGGCAATAGAAGTTACAGGTGAGCCTCTAAGTCTTGGTGAAGACTTAGTGCGTGGAGCACTTGACCCATTACTTAATGTGAAAAGTAGAACAGTTAAAGGTGGATGTGCACCTAGTGCTGTAGAAGAAAGTATTAGGGAAATGGAGAAGTTTCTAGAAGAATAATACTATAGATTAGGGTGGTTATGTGAAGGTTAATCAGGAAGAGGCATGTGTTCTATTAATTCTCTTAGGGTTACTTTTATTAATGTATCCTCATACTATATCCTATGTATTTGGATTTATTTTAATAGCTATTGGTATTATCCTGTTATTTTAGATTGTCTTAATTAACTCTAAGGCCTCTCCAGGTTCTAATACACCTGCACGTGTCTCTCTTAGTACTCGTTGTATAGAGAATGGTCTGTATTGTGGATATTTTTTATGTACCTGTACTAGTAGTGGACAACCATACCCCTTAATCTTCTTAACACTATAATCTCCAACAATATTTTTTATCTCATTTTTTTCCATCTTAAATAATGCTGGTAGGTTTATTCTAATAATATCATTGTCTATGACTATGGATTGACTACCAGTACTTGATAGATCACCAAATACTACCATGTTAATGTTATTTTTAGTTGCATATTGTGTTATCTGTTCTTCTATTGTCTTTGAACATCTACCACATGGATGAATAGTACCATTTAGAGCATCACTTATTACTTCATTCATATCTGTTTCTATGTATTCATGCGTTATGCCAATCTTATTAGTTAGATTATCTATATTGTATCTGAATTGTTTTGGTAGTATTATTGTTCCAGGATCTATTGTGATAGCATGAACATTAAATCCTATGGCTCTAAGTAAGATTGTTGAGAAGCTACTATCAACTCCACCAGATAGTGCAACTATTACATGTGCATCACTATCTATCTCTGTTTTAATATTTTTCTTGATATACTCTGCTATTATAGTGTTGTCATAGATTTTTTCATGCTTCATGTTTAGTAGTTGGTATATCTTACTAAATTGTCCTTCATACTCGGATGGTATTGATTTATTATCTATTAACTTACCTACATGTTTTAGTGATAGTTCTAGTTGATATTCCTTTAGTAGTATATCAGTATATGATATCACATGTATTGATTTGACGCTTAATTCCTCTTTTAGGCGTCCTACTACCCATCCTCCTTTACCTATGATCATGGATTTCTCTGGTCTGTCGGGGGTTATTATTGTTATCTCATCATCTTCATAGTACACATCCTTTATGTCTGGTATTATGTCATCATGTCCTATTTCTTCTCTAATAATCATGATCTTCTCTTGAAGATATTGCTTTGTATACATGTTATCATCCTTTCTCATAGATCTTTAATGGGTTATTAGTATTGTTGTTATCATATATTACGTGGTATCCATTTATACCATCAAGTTTACTTGTTGAGTCAATATAGTATGTTGCATTACTTTCTGACAGGTATTCTTCTAGTGTTTGATTGTTTGCTTCTACTACTCTTGGTATTGTTGAGTATGTGTACTTCTCTAGATACCAGCTAAAGGCTACACCACGATCAGATGAAATGGTTTTATTAGCATAGTTTTGATCATATTCTTCTAGCCATTGTGCGGCTTGTTTTTCCTCATTTGTATGTGGATTTTCCTGTGTTATTGTTGATATGAAGCTTGCATTGACTGGTATTAGTATTAAGAGTATTATTACTAGCATTATTAGTAGTGATTTCTTGTTTCTTGTTTTGAGTTCTAGTTTATCTACTATGTATTGGCATCCCTTTATCATGTAGTATATTAATGGTATGAATATTGTTAGAATATATCGATCAACTTTCACTGGATGATAAGAATGCATTATAATAAAAATTCCGATCCATAAAAACATTACTAAGTCCATTCCATCAAACTTTCCTTTATGGTAAATTAAAGCTAGGAATAAGAGTAGTATGAATAATAATTCTGTGATGATATAAGATATATTAGTATATGTAATTATGGTAAAGAATGTAATTACAAACATACTAGCAAGATATATCACATAATACTTACCCCTAATCTTACCATCATACTTTCTTAGAATATCATAGATAAATGATAATATACCAATAGCAGATAATACAAGAATAACATATGATAGGAATGATGGACTATTACTAGTCATGGTCTGTGTAAGGCCTGTAGCTTCATGCATATTATTAGAAACAAGTAACTCTGGAAGATTCTCTATATAGAATAGAGGATTTAAATCATATCCAACATTAACACTAGAGACCTGACTACTACTAGATACCTCGAAAAACTGACTAATAAATGGAATAGTACCCTGATTAATCAGGTATGCACTACAAATTAATCCAACAGTAACCACCATAAAGAGTAATAACTTTAATACACTTGATCTAGTACACTGCTTATAGAATTGCTTAAAGTTTACAACAAGGTATGCTAGCATTACTAGTAATATGAATCCATTAGTAAAACGTGTGAAGAATGCTAATAGAAACATTGAGAAAGCAACATAGTAGTACTTAAAGTCATCATTCAATCCCTTAATAGTGAAAACTAATGCCCATACACTAAAAGTTAATGCTGGAAGATCAGTTGAACCACTTAGAGCCCAGTATACAACGAGTGATAACATTGAAAATATTATACTAGAAACAAATGATACCTCGGGTTCAAACTTATAATTAAATAACACATATACTCCAATTACTAGTAATATAAAGAGTATGGCTACCACGAGAAACATACTAAACTCACTAATAAATCCTAGCCTGAATGGTATAGCTACAAGTAATGATAATACTGGTGGTAGACTTAACTGACTACCAATATTATGACTACTAAAGAGCATAGCATTCTGTAGATACACAAATATATCCCAGTAACTAATAGATCGAATAGTCTGTGAATATAGTAGTATACTAGTATAAATTATCATAATAATAGCAAGTAGTACTAGTAATCTACGACTTTTAGTATCTATATTAATATGTTTCATTATATCCACCTGTTCTATTGAATATACTATTATAATAACTTATGTACTCATCACTATCAAGACTTGCATTACTATTTTCTAGACAATACGTATTCTCATATACTCTTACTTCTCCAAACTCCTTTATAAGTGTCATTCCAGGATAAATTCCATCCTCATATCCACTACCAGTATCAATATAGTATGTTGCAGCATTATGTGAATCATTCTGGGCTAGCATCATACTAGAAAACTCATACACACTAGCACGATCAGACTGTTCAAGTACTCCTCGCTGAGTATAAATATTCAGATACCATGTAACAGCAGGCCAATTATCTGAATAAATAACAGTCTCATTATTCATATCAGGATCATACTCTACTAGATATGTATATGCTGCCTCCAGATCATCATAGTCACTTTCTGTTGGTGCAGACTCCACAAATCCTAGAGTATTAAATACTAGGAATACTGTGACTAGTATTGTTATTACTGTAGAAGTATTAATTCTATCTAGACATAGATGACTATCAACATACTTGTAGATGTAACTAATACATATTGTTATAAAGTATGCAATAAATGGTAATACTGTGATAAAGTAGCGATCATTCTTTGTTGATAGTATTGACTGGAATACTATATAGATAATAAATAATGACACCATACAAAGATCATAGTCAATATTCTCTATCTTATATTTACCTAACATGCACCATACTAATACCAGAACAATTAATACTAGGATGAATGTTACTATGTAGCTAAATGTCGTGATATTTAGTAGTATTATAGCAGTGAGTATAACAGTTAATGCTAATAGAATCGTATTAGTCTTGTTAAAGAACTTAATATCACTATCTCTGATTATTTTAATAATACCTAGTACTAATAGTATGGCTCCCAGTATCATTAATGCTATATAAATATAGGATAATATTGTTGGAATATTACCCATAGGATTTACTAGTGCATTAAATGTTGATCCTGAAGGCACACTACTAGATAAGTAGTTAGTTATATGATCAATATAGTAACTAACATCTGGCATATATCCAGAGTCTATTACATCAGTATTACTAACTGTTCCACTAAACTGTCCTAGGAATGGAAATGGTGTTCCAAGAGTCTTATTAAACTGGTTTAAGAAGTAACCAATACTAATAACACCAAGTACACCACCAATAATAATATCCCTTATCTCTCTAAGATTAATCTTATTTATCACTAGGTATAGTACTAATGAAAATATCATGATTCCCGCAGTATAGCGTGATAAGAAGGAATATGCAGCTATAGGAAGAGCAACATAGTAAATTTTTGTGTTATATTTATGTGCTAACATTACAAGGTATACTGTTATTATAGTTCCACATACACCTATTATATCATTTCCACCAATAGCAACCCAGGAGTATAGTAGGGTGAATGTTGCATATATTAAACTACCAGTTATTGAAGCATTTCTACTAAATTTAAGCCTAAATAGTAAGTATAGGCCTACCACACTTACTATATAGAAGAATGCGTCAGCATTAAATATAGCTTCCTGATATGTATGTCCTACTAATAGGAATAGCTTTGCAAGGATCATAGGCATTACGGGTGCAATACTTGAAACATCACCCCAACCCATCTTAGCAAAATTTCGACCATTCTCTAGATATAAGTATGTATCCCAGTTAGCTATACCTACATCATATTGTAGTATTAACTTAGGGATGGTTATAACTAATAGGACTCCTATTAATATGAGTATATATAATAAATCAATCCTATTTTCATTGATAAACTTTTTAATATTAATTTATACCACGTCCTCATGGCTTATAACATATAATTGTATATATTATTTGTATGTTTTTAGAATTATAGTTATATACCAATGAATCCTAGTAATGTATGGTAATTATATAAAAATAGTACTATATTTGGTGTTAATTTATTGTTAGGGATTTTTAAGATAAGATATAAAAAAATTAATTCAAGGTTTTAATAGTTCACTATAAAACCTCAATCATTGTTCATCAGTCATGTATTTATCCTCTTAATTCTACCGCTAATTCAATGTCTGAAGCCTGTACAGTTCTACGTCCTGCATGTTTAGATATAGCTAAAGCTTCTTTTGCAATTTCTTCTCCTTCTTCAGTTAAAACTTTAGATAATGCTACTTTTGCATCCATAGTTGTACGTGGTGCACCAGATTTCTTAAGAATTCTTCCGACGGTTGCTATTGGTAAAGACTCCATATTATACCTCCATATTAATTATATCATATTTTTTCAATATTTAAATAATTATATCACTTAAAGTAAAGTTAAAAATACTTTAATTAGTAATATATTACTACATGTAATTATTTATTTAATTATATTACTTATTATTACCTATTTTTAGAAAATATCATTTAATATGTTATATTTTATAGATTTTTATATCAATAAATAAATATGTCCTATAAGT